>CAYYPB010000408.1:0-3192 GCA_964473405.1 uncultured Planctomycetaceae bacterium | reverse complement strand
CGACTGCAGCCGCTCATCGGCGGGCGTCGGCGGCAGAACGTACGCACCGTCGGCCCCCTCGCGAAGCACGCCGCGGATGTTCACACCATCACCGGGCCGATAGGCCGGCCGGTCGGTGTAGAGGTAGCCGCGCGGCTGGAGACCGGAAGAGAAGCCCAAGCCACTGAGTGAAAGACGATCCCCCGCGATATGACCCTCACGATACACAAACACCGATCGGCCATCCACGCTTCCGAGAGACTCCGGGGTGGTCTTGTCGGTCTTGATCTTCTCGGTGTCGAGGAGCCAGGCCCCGTCCGCGCCCGTTCGACCTTCAACGACGACCTTCTTGCCATCCGAGACGAGTACCTGCACGCCCTCGGCAGGCTTCTGCGTCAACATGTTCTGGGCGAAGACGAGCATCTGCTTTCGCGAGCTTTTGATGATGATGTCGATGTCCGAGCGCACTAGCAGCGTCGTCGCCTTGAGCCGCGTCGGCGGCGAACCCGATCCCTTGGGGCCGCTGCTCTTCTCGTTCGTCACCGTGACGGCATAGACGCCCGGCCCGTCGAACGCGATCTCGACGTCCTGTGTGATCGGCCGGTACTTCGCGTAGTCCTTGACCTCGACATCAAACGACTTGTCCGGATCGATCAGCGCCAGATCCAGGTCATCCACACCGCGAATCGTCTGGCTCTTTCGGAAGTAGTCCTCCATGTCGATGCGGTAGAGCTGGACCGTGAGCTTCTCGATGTTGCGAACGTCGACGTGGATCTTCGGCGTCTCGTCCGTCCGGAAGACGCGTTCGGTCACGACGTTGAGCCGAACGGCTTTCATCTTGGCGATGCGCTGGGCGGCCTTCTCGGCGTAGGACGACCACGTCACCTTCCGATAGACCTTTATCGCGGCCTCGAGGTCGCCGATCTTTCGCTCGAGCGTCACGCCGATGCGATACTGCGCGTGGCCCGCCTCTCCGGTGCCGGGAAACTTGTTGACCAGCTTCTTCCAGTCGTGAATCGGCAGCTGCCAGTTCGCAGCCTCGCCGGCCTGGTCACGCTTCTTTTGCTCGACGTAGGACATGTCACCGAAGGCATACAATATGCCCGACACACGACCATCCAGCGGGTGCTTCTGGAGGAACGTCGTCCAAGCCGTTCGGGCATCGTCGTATCGCTCGTCGCCTCTCGCGTTGTCACCGATCTCGAACTCGGCATCGACGATCGCCTGCTGCGAGGCCGACCAATGCGGACCACTCGGGTACTTCGCGACGTACTGATTCCAGACGCCGATCGCTTCGGTGTACTTCTTCTGGCCGTAGTAGAGCCGGCCGATGGTGAACAGCGCGTCCTGCGAACGAGTCTCGGCAACCTTGCGCGTTTCATCATCGCCCGGCCTGATGACGTCGCGGTCGATCAAGGCCCCGAATGCACGGATCGCATCGTCGTCTCGGCCCAGATGCGCGTAGGCCCGACCGATGTCGTGGGCTCCGTCGATAGCCTCTTTCGATTCGGGATGACGCTCCAGAAGCGTCGTCAGCGCCTCGACGCCCAGGTCCAGGTGCTTTGCATCCGGCGGCTGCGGCATTCGATAGGTCTTGGCGAGCAGATAGGTGGCTTTCACCCAGGTCGGCGCTCGTTGCTTGCGATCCGACGCCTGGGTCTCGATCAGCCTGATCAGATCCTGCAACGCCCGGCGAGCCGCGACGTAGTCGCCCGCCGCGAGTCGACATTCCCCCAGACCCACTCGCGCCTCGACGATATGCTCGCCTGGCTCGGCGGCGGCGGCGGGCAGCGGAACGCCTGCGTCTCTGGCCTTGCGAACCGCACGAAAGCCCTCGTCGAAGACAAGTAGATACTGTTCGTAGGCCGACGATGCCTCGGACCAGTCGCGCAGCTTCTGGCTGCACAACGCCTGCTTGTAGAGCAACTCGTCGCGAAGTGCCTCGCCCGGCTCCAGGACCAGGGCTCGTTGGTAGAAGCCGCGTGCCTTGTCATAGTCGGGCTTGATCAACGTATCGCCCGGTTTGAAGTACTCGTCCGCAAAGTCCAGATATACCTTGGCAATCCGCGCCTTGCGGGCGTCGCCGACCAACTCGCGAACACGCTGCGCATAGATGCGCTCCGCCGCGTCGAACTGTCGAAGGGCTACATGTGCGTCCGCGATCTTGAGGCGAGCCTTGTGCGCCCATGACCCCTGGGGAAAGGTCTCGACTTGCTTGGAGAATGCCTCGACCGCCTCGGCGTACTTCTGGCCGTAGAACAACGACAGTCCACGACGGAACATCAGCCCCTCGACGACAGGCCCCTCCGCGGCGGCCAGTGCCTTGTCGATCAACGCAAGGGCTTCGTTGTAGTCCCGCCCGCGAAGGGCGCGGTTGATGTCCGCCTCGACGGATGGCCCCGACTCGATCGCGGTTGCCCGTGCAATGGGCGCGAGCGTGACGGACGCAACGACGACGGTCAGCAGTTTCGCTGCTCGTGACATGGGACGATCTCCTCGGAATGCTGTGTGAAGCTCTTGTCTCACAAGAACTAAGGCCTGCGTGGCGTGCCCCGGCCAGTTCCTCGCAGCGGCCTTGAAGGCAGCCTATTGGGGGTTCCGGGCAGGGACGAGCCCACGGCCCTGCCGCCTGGGGAGTACCCGGCGCTGCCATGTTAGACGCTAGATATCGACCACGGTTCCGTTTTTCTTACGGGATCAAGCGGGGAAAATTGCGAGAAAGCGCGGCAGCCCCTGAGGAGGGCCGACGGAATCGAGAGTGTGGGACTGCTCGGCCTATGCGGCCAGGGATTGAGGTGACGACAACCGGGACAACTACATGTCGGCCACTTGGCTGTCCATGCCCGTGGCATGCCGTTCGTGGCTATCCGACGCACTGCTGCTATCGCCCGTCAACGCGGCCGGCTCGGCCGTACTTTGGCTACACGCGGGAACCACGATGAGCGAGAGAACAAACAGGCCCACCAGAGCAACCTTCAAGGTGATTCGTCTCAGCATGACTGGGTCTCTCTCGGCAGTGGCGAGTCCTACGTCGAGGAGCCCGATCCCGTGACACACGGATACCAGACTCGCATCCACAGCACCGCGCAAAGCGACAACAGGCCGACAATCGACTGTAGAACGGCTCGAACGGAGAGTCAAGCGATGGAGAGATGAGTGTGGGTCCATGACAGTTCAGGCGATTTGCGAATCAGCCGCATGGCATGTGATACC
>CAYYPB010000407.1:0-3203 GCA_964473405.1 uncultured Planctomycetaceae bacterium | reverse complement strand
GTTCGGTCGCCAGCCCCAACCGCGAGACCGAGGGGATTAAGGACGGTTCCGACGCGATTGCCGATTGGCCGATCCTCAACGCGATGGCCAATGCGGCCTGCGGCGCGAGTTGGGTCAGCGTCCACCACGGCGGCGGCGTCGGCATCGGCATGTCGATTCACGCGGGGATGGTCTGCGTGGCCGACGGTACGGACCTCGCCGACGAGCGGCTCCATCGCGTACTCACCTGCGACCCGGCGATGGGCGTCTTTCGGCACGTGGACGCCGGCTACGAGCGAGCCCAAGAGATCGCGACCGAACGCGGCGTCGATATTCCAGAGTAGGGCATTGCCCAAACGCGGCGTGACAGATGGCAGCGAACCGCCGCCCTCCGGCTTTGCCGTTTGGCGCGTTGATGGCACTTGCCGAACAGTCTCGCCGTCCTATCGAATCTTGACGTGCGATTCTTCGTCGTCGTTGTCCGCCTTGGGCCGCCCGTTGGGCTTCTTGTAGTTTTGCACGCTGCGCGTGTACCATCGCCGGCCGTCGAACGAGCTGTAGGACGCCGACGACTTGTAGAAGTTCAGCTTCGCCGCGACAGGCGACAGCTTGCTGAGCAGCGGCGGTACGGCGGAGAATATCTTTCGCATCTCAGGAGGTGCGTCCACCGCGAACATGCCCGCCATGCCGAGTGCCATCGACACGCCGGCGATGGATTCCTGAAGATCCTCGGCCGTGCGCGTCTCATCGGTGAAAGAGACCGCCGTAACCTTCCCGTCGGGCGTCAGGGCCTCGGCGAGCCATCGCTTGCTCTCGGTGATGTTCGGATGCTTGCCCGCCGCGGTCTTGAGGCACTTCCTGACGATCTTGGCGGATGAGCCGACGATAACATGGCCGCTGGCGCAGCCCAGGACCGGCGGTGACATGCCACCCATCATCATCATCATCGGATGAGAGAGCTGCCGAAACTTCGTCTTGGCCCCCACATCGATCTGGCTGATCAACAGGCCGTTTTCCTGGCCCAACATCTTGTTGATCGTCGTCAGGAGTCGGCCGATCAAGGCGTCGGCCTTCTTCTCGTCGGTGGTCTCCAGCAGGATGGCCCAACTCTTGCCCATCTCCACGCTGGCGCTGGCGCCGGTGAAAAGCTCGAAGACGTCCTTCTTGATGTTGATGTCCCAGCTCTCGGCCTGCATCGCTTCGAACAGGGCGATCTTCTCGCGACCGCCGGGCATGTCGTTCTCGACGAGGTCGACCAGGTAGTCGTAGACCTTCGCAAGATCGATGCCCGAGCAGACAGAAAAGGAGTCGGCCTCCTTGGGAATGAACGCGGAGAAGTCCTTCAGCGGCTTGCCGCTCGTGGCGATCTTGTAGAGCGGTGACCTCTTGCCGCCCTTTCGGACGGTCGTGACCGAGTCGCTATAGACGCGATAGCCGTCGGTCCACTCGACGGAAACGACACTGTCGATGATCGAGATGTCACTGAGAAGTTTGCAGATAGTCTTCTGGATGGGGGCCGACTCGTCGCCGTTCGGACCGTCGATCCCCTGCTCCTTCTCAGCGGCCGCCTCGAGCGAATGCGCGAACTTGCGGAACGTCCCGAACATCCGCTCGGCGTCGAAGAACGTGACCACGTCTTCCGCCGGCGGAAGTTGTTCGAGTGCTGCCTGGAACCGCTTGGTCTCGATCAGCCTCGCGCCCTTGCCATCGGACTCCAACAAGTCGAGCGCGTCATCGAACATGGACGTGACGCCGAAGCCCACGATGATCAGATCCTTTTTTACAGCGAGCTTGATGCCGACGCCGGGCATGTCGCCGGCTCCCATCGTCGCCACCTTTGCGCCGCGATCCTTCGATTGGGTGACGGTCAGTACGTCCTCGCCCGCCTTTGCAGCGACGAACTTGCAGAACTCTTCGAGCAGGCCCTTGAGAGCTTTGTAGTTCTTCTTGGCACGCTTCTTGTCGAGACGCCCGATGAGGATGCCTTCATAGGCGAACGCCTCGCCGCCAAACTGAGCGAATCGGCCCGCGTGGATCATCTCCTTGTCGAACAACGCGCACCAATCGACCTTGCCGGCCAGTTCACTGAACTGCTCGCGGATATCCTCCATGGCGTCGATCTGATCGACAGGCACCGTGTCGCCAACCAAGTCCCAGAGCTCATCCAGGAAACCGCTGTCAAAGAAGGCTTGGCTCACCTCGGCCCAATAGGCATCGAGGAACTTGCGGTCCGGATTCCTCTTCGCCGCCACCGCCACGAAGGCATCGTCGGGGATCGCCCGAGCCAACGGGAACTTGGACATGTCGGTCTGAGCGAAGGCGGGCGCTGCTCCCAGCCCGGGGACTGACAGAGCGGCGGCCAAGAACATGATCGTGATGCGTTTCATCCAACAACTCCTCAATATGCTGTCCGGGAAAGTACTCCCCGGTCTGCGTTGCATGGTCGTCTGCGCGGTATCGGCCACGCCCCATCCGTGGCACAAGTGCCGGAGTCCGTCGTTCCACGGCCCAAGCGGCGGTGCCACACACAAAAACGACGGGGCCGGCGACTCCTAACGCCTCCAATCGCGGATTCACACCTGTCGAACCGACCGGCCGCAATAACATCGAATCCGCCTCGTTTATCGGTGGGGTGCTTAGGGCATCTTAGCGGGTTGGCCGCTGCAGGCCACCACACGATCGACTCACTAAGGAGAACAACGATGACTCGCAGAATGTGTTTGATGGCCGCAGTCGCGGCCGCGGTGATGGCCTCGACGGCTGTCGTCCAGGCGGCGGTTGTGTACGAGACAGGGCAGCAGGCTGTCGCGAAGCCCAAGATCGCCGTGGACTTCGGCCGCTGGGATCACAACGGCGATGGCGTTATCGACCACGCCGAGTTCACGCAGGGCATGAAGAAACTCGGCCGACTCATGGACAAGCGACGCGGCCAACGCGGTCCGCAGGCTCGAGAGGGCCGACAAGGCCGGCGCGGCCCAAGGGCTCAGCGCGGCCCGCGAGGACAACGCGGCCCAGACGCTAGGCGAGGGCCCCGTGGCTCCCGCGGACCGGGGGCTCGACGAGGTCGAGGACCGGGCCCCGAGATGCTCAAGCGAATCCAGGCAATGGTCCGCAGGACCGTCAAGCAGACCCTGCGACAGATGCACAACGCAGGTGGCCCACCGCATGGCGGACAGAGTGCGTTCGGCGATTGTGGTCACAGCGGCGCGATGCACGGCCCCAAG
>CAYYPB010000406.1:0-3222 GCA_964473405.1 uncultured Planctomycetaceae bacterium | reverse complement strand
GGCGATCACGAATGGTGCCGTGCGGCTGACGAATTGTCGGCTGGCCCATCTGCTGGCCTTGGTCGATCGCTTGAAGGCCATCGGCGTCAACGTCGAACGTACATCGGACGGCTCCGTGCAGATTTCGTCCTCGCGACGACTTGAGCCGGTGGAGATCACGACCCAGCCCTACCCCGGTTTCCCGACCGATCTTCAGGCGCAGGCGATGACGCTATTGTGCCTGGCCGACGGGAACAGCGTCATCACCGAGAAGATCTTCCCCGACCGATTCGTCCACGTCGCGGAGTTGAACCGGATGGGCGCGCGGCTGCGAAAGGAAGGCCCGACGGTCATCGTCGAGGGCGTCAAGCATCTGATCGGCGCCCCGGTCATGGCGAGCGATCTTCGCGCATCGGCGGCCCTCGTCCTGGCGGGCTTGATCGCCAAGGGCAAGACGACCGTGTCGCGCGTGTATCACATCGACCGCGGCTACCACCAGATCGAACGGCGTCTCAACGCCCTCGGCGCGGACATCATGCGAGTTCCGGAGTGATCGAATCGGCCTAGGATGACACCGATGCGTCGTCATCCAAGGAAGAACCGCGGGCTTCAGCCCGCGCGGACGTGCGGATGGGTGGCCCGCCCCCTCTGGAGGTGGGGGACTCGATGATCGGATCGTCGCTCTGCCGTCGCATCATCGCCTCCCCCATGTCCAAAGGGCATGGGCCACCCGGTTGCCCTCTGGAGCCCTTGACATGCCCACGAAGATCGCAATTGCCGGTGCCGCCGGGCGGATGGGACGGCGTCTTCTCGCCTTGGCGGCGGTGGACGGCGAGCTTGAGTGTGTGGCGGCGATCGAGGATGCGGCGAGCCCCGCGATGGGTCGGGATGCGGGAGAGTTGGCTGGCTTGGGAGCCACGTCGCTCTTGGTCACCAATCACGTCCAGGTCCCGTTCAATGTCCTCGTCGAATTTTCGCTGCCGGCCGGGACGATGCACTGGTTGGAGGTGTGTCTATCGCGCGGCGTGCCGATGGTGACGGGAACGACCGGCCACACGGAATCTCAGTTGGAGCGGATTCGAGCGGCGGCGAAGACGATCCCGATCCTCAAGGCTCCGAACATGAGTGTGGGCGTCAATGTGCTGCTGCGGCTGGCGAAGATGATCGGCGGCATCCTGGACGAATCGTACGACGTGGAGATCGCCGAGACGCACCATCGGTTCAAGGTCGACGCCCCCAGCGGCACGGCGATCGCACTGCGGGATGCTGTCATCGAAGGACGATCCTCGCAGGGCGCAGCCGAAGCGCACGTTGTCTATGGCCGGCGGGGCGAGACGGGGCAACGCCCGGCCGGTCAGATCGGCATGCACAGCCAGCGACGCGGGGATACGGTCGGCGAGCACACGGTCGCCTTCGGCACTGTGGGAGAAACAGTCACGATCGGGCATTCGGCACATTCGCGCGACACATTCGCGTCCGGTGCGCTACGGGCCGCGAAGTGGCTCGCGGGGCGACCGGCGGGGCTGTACGACATGCAGGATGTGTTGTTCTAGTGCATGACCACGGTTGATTCTGCTGGTCCATCTCGCGGTGAATACCTGTGGCACAGGCGTCCCGCCTGTGGTTCCACCGGCGGGACGCCGGTGCCACAGAGACGATGGAGTTGTGTGGGTCGGGGCGCCCAAGCAGGCCATCGTGAAAGACCACCGGCGGGACGCCGGTGCCACAGCACTGCTAACCGCCGATCGGCAAGGTCAGCACGGGGGCGACGCTCTTGCCGCCGCCGGCCTGGAGCGTGAAGAGCTGGTCGAGCAGCGTGAAGGTGGACTTCGACGTTTGGTCGTCGTCGGCGATGTAGAACCAGTGGCCCCGATGATGGACCGAGACCGCGGCATGGGCCGGCGGGAGCTCGGCCGAGTGGACGGTGAACATCTCGCTGTGTAGCTCGGACCAGTCGAAAGGGCGGCCATCGGCGGTCACCGTCGTCGTGACGAGCCCCTTGCGGCCGTGTGACTCGGGGACGACCACGGCCTGCGAGAGGTAGAACATGACGCCGAGCAGTGAACGAGCGTCGAAGGCCAGATCGAGGCGGAGGCCCTGTTCGTCCAACGACCCGCCTTTGGTCTTTCGAGCCAACACAAGGTCGTATTGCGATCGGTCGGCTGCGAGGCCCAGCAACTCCCGAAGCTCCGAAGCTTCGGGCGAATCGGCCGCGTCGGGCGACATTCGCAGGATGAGTTTGGGCATCTTCTTGGTGAGGACGAAACCCGTTCCGTCGGCCGTCTTGCGGAACCGGCATCCAGCGGCCGCGGCGCGAACGAGCGCGTCGGCCGTGATCAGATCGGCCCCGATGGCGTCGGACACCTCACCGCTTCGTAGGTCGTATTCGAGGTAGGCTTGCCGAGTCTTCTGCAACTCGCGGAGCAGGGCGACTGCGCGCGTAAATCGAGCGGCATCCGGTGCGAGCGCAGGCGTCGGCCCTGACGCGGATCGGGCGTTGTCCAGCGCGTTCAGTTCCTGGACGGTCAAACGCATGACGCGGTCGACGCTCCAGCCGGACTGGGTGAGCAAGACGACGGTCTCGATGCTGATCGGCGAGAGCATTCGCTGCACGAAGTCGTCGCCGCTGAGAACAGAATAGGAAATCGTCGGGCGTTCGGTGTAGCCTGCGGAGGCCCCGAGGCCGAGAGAACCCGGGTTCCCGCGTTGGGCCCCGATGTTCTCGTTCAACGAGCCGGAGATACTGCCGGACTGGTCGAAGACGAATTGAGCCGAGACGCTGGAGACCTCGAGAAAGACCGGGGCCTCACGATATCGAAGCCGCACGAGATTGAGCAGCAGTTGCTCGGCGGAGGTCTGCTGGATGGCCTCGTTGTATCGGGAGCGGCTGATCTTCAGGGCGGTGGGCCCTAGTTGGCAGCCGGCCAGGGCGATCGGCAGCAGGCAGATCGTCAGGACGAGGGTGTTGCGGGATCGGGTATAGAGCATGACAGTTCTTCAGTAGGGCGGTCGAGAGCATTCGCGGATGGGGGAAACGCGCGTTTCCGAAGGTCGGAACCATACCGGATCGGCTGGCTGATGTGAATAGGGGGACGCGATCCACTGCAGGCCGGTGATCCGAGCCCCGAGCGCCAGCGCGGGGTTTTCGTGAGCGAATCGTCCGCGATCAAACCCGCTCGCTTGCGCTCGGGGCTTCCATGAGCGTGTCCTTGTCAAGGGGGGATCTCGGCCCATTCTTTTTAT
>CAYYPB010000405.1:0-3226 GCA_964473405.1 uncultured Planctomycetaceae bacterium | reverse complement strand
AGGCGATCTTGCCGTCAAAGGCCGGCAGTATCTCGCCGCACTCGCAGGCCCAGCCGCTTGGGCGAGCCGGGACGCCGCGCACGACGGCATAGTCCGGCACGTCCTTCGTCACGACGGCACCGGCGGCGATGAAGGCGTGCCGCCCGATCGTGTTGCCGCAGACGATCGTGGCATTGGCACCGATCGAGGCCCCTTCCTTCACCAGCGTCTTGCGATAGAAGTCGCTGCCGCGCTGTGGGTACTTGCATCGCGGGTCCATGACGTTGGTGAAGACCATCGACGGACCGCAGAACACATAGTCCTCCAGCTCGACGCCTTCATAGACGGAGACGTTGTTCTGGATCTTGACGAAACTGCCGATCTTGACGTTGTTGCCCACGTTGACGTTCTGACCGATGGAGACTTTCTCGCCGATCGTCGTGCCCGATTGGACGTGGGAGTAATGCCATATCTTTGTGCCTTTTCCGACGGAAACGCCATCGTCGACATAGCTGGACGGGTGAACGAAGAAGTCGGCGTCCGCCCGCGATCCACCGGTGGCGGAGCCGTTGAGCGTCTTCGCCGTTCCCGCCAAGAGGCTCTCCGTGGCCTTTTCAAGAATCTCCAGCACTTCGGCCGCGTTGTCGCCGTTGGCCGTCTGGACCGGGGTGCCATCGAGGTGTTCCACGAAGTAGCCAATCTCCTCGGTTAGTGCCATGCCCCTGTTGTAGGGGATGACTTCCGTCGGGCCGTCGCGCTTGATCGGGGCACCGGCCACCCAGTCTATACCTTTCTCGTAGAAGAGTATTTCCTTGGCTTCGGAGGAGTCCTCGAACGAGAGCATGCCCTTGGAGCCGCTGACGACGAGTCGATGCTCCTTGAAGGGATGCAGCCAGCTCACGAAGATGTGGCCCACGATGTTCCCGGGATAGGTCAGCACGGTCATCGTGCTGTCATGGATGTGGGGTTGAACGAAGGCACCGCCTCGAGAGACGATCTCGACGGGCATCTTTCCAATGAAGTGCTGGAAGATCGAGATATCGTGCGGTGCGAAGCTCCACAGAATGTTTTCCTCGGTGCGCACGGTGCCGAGGTTGAGGCGGTTGCTGTAGACGTACTGGAGCTTGCCGATCTTGCCGGAGTCGATCATCCCCTTGATTCTGGCGATCGCCGGATGGAATAGCAGTACGTGCCCGACCATGAGGTTGACGCCGTTGGCCTTGGCGAGTTCGTTGAGGGTGCGTGCCTCGTCGGCCTTGAGGGTGATCGGCTTCTCGACGAGTACGGGCATCTTGCTTTGGATGATTTGCTTGGCGAGCCCGAAGTGCGTCTCGGCCGGCGTGGCGACGGTGTAGCCGTCAAACCCATGGGCCAGGGCGTCGTCGATGCTGGCGAATGCCTTGGCATCGGGAAACTCGCCCGCGAGTTGCTCTCGCTCCGTCTGACGCACCTCCACGAAGCCGCCCAGACAGCCCAGCCTCGAGAGGGTCCGAACGTGGTTCTTTCCCCACCGACCGGTGCCGACGACACAGATGCTCTTGGCCATGAATCGATCTCCTCGAAGTTCCGCTCCGGTCGAACGCCCGACGTTCGCGTGATGCAAGCGGACAGCCTAACTGGTATTGCTCGTCGGGCCAAGGCGACCGACGGGCCTCCTGCTGGCCGAGACCTGGCGGCTACGATCGAAGCCTCTCGGCTGGACACAATCAGGGTGCCGCGAGATACTCTGTCGCAATGAGGTGGGCCTCCGAGCCCGAGGGAGTCGGCAATGAAAGCACTGATTACAGGTGGGGCGGGTTTCATCGGATCGCATCTGACCGATCGCCTGCTGGCGGACGGGGATGAGGTGATCGCCCTGGATGACCTGAGTACGGGCAGCACGCGAAATCTCAAAGCCGCGATGGACAACCCCCGGTTTCGATTCGTGCAGGACGATGTGCAGAATCGCGAAACGGCCCATATTCTCATCGAGCAGTGTGACATCGTCTATCATTTGGCCGCGGCCGTTGGCGTCCAACTGATCGTCGACCGGCCGGTTCACACGATCGAGACCAACATTCACGGCAGCGAGGTCGTTCTCGATGTGGCCAACAAGTTCCGAAAGCCGACCCTCATCGCCTCGACCAGCGAGGTCTACGGCAAGAGCAAGCAGGTGCCTTTTCGCGAAGACGACGACACCGTACTAGGCTCGACGCGTTTCTCGCGTTGGTCGTACGCATGCTCGAAGGCGATCGACGAGTTTCTCGGCTTAGCCTACCACGATCAGTTCGGTCTGCCGGTCGTGGTCGCGCGGTTCTTCAACACCGTGGGCCCCCGCCAGACGGGCCAGTACGGCATGGTCATTCCGCGTTTTGTCGAGCGCGCCCTGCGCGACGAGCCGCTCGAGATATACGGTAGCGGTGAGCAGGCACGGTGCTTCGGTTTCGTGGGCGATGTCGTGGGGGCCGTAATCCAGTTGATGCGCAAGCCCGATGCGTGGGGGCGCGTGTACAATATCGGGGCAACCGAGGAGATCACCATCGAGCAACTCGCGGACCGGATCATCGCCATGACCGGCAGCCGCAGCGAGAAGAAGTCGTTGAGCTACGAGGCCGCGTACGGGCGTCCGTTCGATGACATGATGCGGCGCGTTCCGTGTCTCGAGCGGATTCACGAGATGATCGGCTACGAACCCAAGACGAGCTTGGATGACGTACTTGGGCTCGTGATCGCGGAGAAGAGGGAGTTGCTCGCGGTCCAGAACGAAACGCGATCGCCGTCAGAGTAGACGGCGCGGGGAGGAGGAGGCGTGGGCGATTCCATGAAAGTGCCGAGTGAGCCCACGGCTGCGGTGGCTTCCGCAGCCGAGGCGATCCCCGGCGATTTGGCGGGCGGCTGGTGCGTTGCGCACACGAAGCCTCGGCAAGAGAAGCTGCTCGCAGAGGATCTACAATCCCGGAGCGTGTTTCACTATCTGCCGCTCTCTTCGCGGACGACACGCAGCAAGAGTACCGGACGCTTATCGCACGCTCGCGTGCCCGTGTTCCCTGGCTACCTCTTCTATGTCAGACAAGAGGACCAGTGGAACGAGGCGCTGATGACCAATCGCATCGTCAGCACGCTGGCGGTACCGAATCAGGCCGAGTTCGTCGGGCAGCTCCGCCAAATACACCACATGTTGAACGCAGGAGCCGACTTCAGACGCGGCGACCTATTCAAGGTTGGTCAATGGGCGAGAATCGTCGACGGGCCCTTGATGGGCCTCGAG
>CAYYPB010000404.1:0-3231 GCA_964473405.1 uncultured Planctomycetaceae bacterium | reverse complement strand
CACAAGCAGCCCACAAGTGCGCTGTGACACGAGCGTCCCAGCGGTGGCAACACAGGCGGGACGCCTGTGCCACAGGTACGCACGGTACGTTGAGCGCACGAGACGACATGTGACCATGCGCTAGGGCACGGGCGTGTCGGGGGCATCGGTCAGCACGGCGGCCTCGTCGTCGAGATCGGGTGCATCCAGCACCCGACGCCGCAATTGCCCGCAGGCAGCGTCGATATCCAGCCCTCGAGACTTGCGGATGTGCGAGTTGACGCCGCGGTTTCGGAGCATCTTCTGGAATGCCTGGACCGTTTCGCTCGTGGGACGATCAAACGGCAGGGCCTCGACCGGGTTGTATCGCAGCAAGTTCACATTACAGCGAAGACTGTTAGCGAACTTGGCCAGGGCCTCGGCGTGCTCCGGCCGGTCATTGGTCATGTCCAGTAGCGTGTATTCGAGCGTGATCTCGCGGCCGGTCTTGTCGAAGTAGTGCTTGCAGGCGGCGCGCAGCCTGGCGAGCGAGATTTCCTTTGCCCAGGGGATCAGGTCGCGCCGGAGGCCGTCGGTCGGCGCGTGCAGCGAGAGTGCGAGGTTGAGTTGAAGCCCCTCGCCGGCGAGGCGGCGGATGCTCTCGGGCAGCCCGACCGTGCTGACGGTGATCTTTCTGGCGCCAATGTCGAGGCCCCAGGGGGCGTTGATCGTTCGGATCGCGGCGAGAACGGCGTCATAGTTGGCCAGCGGCTCGCCGATGCCCATGAACACGACATTGCTGAGCCGCCCGCCGGCCTTCGTGGCTTCGGCGGCGACGCGCACGACCTGTTCGAGAATCTCGCCGGCGGTCAAATTACGCTGGAGCCCGCTCATTCCGCTGGCGCAGAATCGACACCCCACGGGGCAGCCGACCTGGGAACTGAGGCAGGCGGTCTTCTGCCGATCCGTCGGGATCATGACGCTCTCGCTCGTGGCACCGTCGGGCCATTGCAGCAACAGCTTGACCGTCCCGTCGGCGGAGACGCCGCGTCGCAGGACCGTGGACCGGTACAGATCCAGCTTGCTCGGCAGTTTCTCGCGCAGAAGCTTGGACAAGTTGGTCATCTCGTCGAACGAGGCGGCGCCGCGTTCGTAGACCCAGCGGATGATCTGCTCCCCGCGGTAGGATGGTTCGCCCATGTCCTCCATCGCGGTCTTCAACTGCGAGGGCGACAGCGCGAATACATGCGGCAGATCGGGATGTTCGTTTGCGTTTGACATGGTATATCGTGGCGTCGGGTTTCTCTTCCGGATGGGCGCAGCTCAGATCCCGCACGACAGGGCCGTGCGATGTTGCGGGTTAGTCACTGATCAGCGTGCCGATCCGCTTACCCATAACCGCCTTCTTCATGTTGCCCGGCGTCATGAGGTCGAACACGGCGATCGGGACGGCATGGCGTTGGCACATGTCGATCGCGGAAACGTCCATGACCTTGAGGCGGTCGTCGATGACCTGATTATAGCCCAGCTTCGGGATGAACTTGGCGGTCTTGTCGCGGGCCGGATCGGCCGTGAAGACGCCCCGAACCTTCGTGGCCTTGAACAGGATGTCGGCATTGATCTCCACGGCAGCCAGCGCCGCCGCCGTGTCGGTCGTGACGAAGGGACGGCCCGTGCCGGCGGCCAGAATCACGACGCGGCCTTTCTCCAGATGCCGGATGCAACGTCGGCGGATGAAATACTCGCAAGCGCTGTCGATCGCGATCGAGGATTGCACACGCGTTTGCTGGCCGAGTTCTTCGAGCCCGTCCTGCAAGGCGAGTGCGTTGATCACCGTCGCCAACATCCCCATGTAGTGGGCCGTGGCCTCCTGAATGCGAGATTGCGAGGCGACCACGGCACCGCGTAGGAAGTTGCCGCCGCCCACGACGACGGCCACTTCGACGCCCGTCTCGCGGACGGAGATGATCTCCTTGGCGATGCGATGAAGGGCGTCGCCGTCGATGCCGGTTACACCCGGTTTGCCGAGGCCCTCGCCGGAAATCTTCAGAAGGACGCGCTGAAACTTGGGCTTCGCGCCGGGTGAACGCTTGCTGATCTTCTTTGCCATGACCGCTTTCTACAGGAATCGGTCGGCCGGGTCGACCCGACGTAAGAGAGAAAACGCTGCATTGCGAGCAGCACGCGCCCGGTGATCCCACGGCTACGCCGTGGGCTTTGGTTGCGTCGTTGCTCGATGTGACCGCAGACAATCAGTCTTGCCCGCCGACCTCGGACTTGAGGAAGCCCTTGACGGCGAAGCCGTTCTCCTTGGCGAACTCGGAGATGGACTTCTTGTCGTCCATGACGAACGGCTGCTCGACCAGGACGCGCTCGGAGAACCACCGGTTCATCTTGCCCTCGACGATCTTGGCGACGATCTGCTCGGGTTTGCCCTTGGCACTCTCGACGGCCTCTTCGCGGGCCTTGGCCACGCTGTCGGCATCGACGTCCTCGCGAACGCAGCCCATGATCGTTTGCGTGGAGGCGATGTGCATGCAGATCGAGCGACCGGCATCGCCGGGCGTCGAATCGCAGAGAATCGCGGCGGCTACTTTGCCGTTGTGGTGGACGTAGCACGCGCCGGCACCCTCGGCCCGGCGGAGCCGCCTGAGCTCAAGGTTCTCCTTCATCTTGCCAAAGGCGTCGACCAGGAACTCGTTGACCGTGCGGCCGCTGTCCATCTTGGAGGTCTTGAACGCTTCGACATCCGTGATCCCGGACTTGGCGCAATGCTCCGCGAGCGTGTCGGCCATGGCCTTGAATTCATCGTTCGTAGCGACGAAGTCCGTCTCGCATCGCATCTCTATCAGCGAGACCGCGTTGTCGTCGGCATAGACGCCGATGCGGCCGTTGGCGACTTCCTTGTCGGACCGTTCGGCCATCTTGTCGGCGAACTTCTTGCGGAGGACTTCAAGCGCCACGGTCTCGTCGCCGTTGGCTTCGACGAGCGCCTTCTTGCAATCCATCATCGCGAGGTCTGTCTTGGCCCTCAGGGCCTGGACCTGCTTGGCAGTGATCTGTGCCATAGTCGTGCGTTCTCCTCAGGAGCATGTGGGTGATCGGCCCGTCGGGCCGTTTCAAGTGGGTGCGAACGAGCGGCGGGGCCGATTCCGGGCCCGGCCCACTGGCCCGGCCGCGTTTCCCGCGACCGAACAGCCGAGCCCCTCCGCGCCGGGCGCGGGTGCGGCTCGCCGCGCGTTGTGCGCAGTGAGGTGCGCACTGTCACGGGGT
>CAYYPB010000403.1:0-3232 GCA_964473405.1 uncultured Planctomycetaceae bacterium | reverse complement strand
AGAACATCCGGTAGACCGCAGTCAGCAGCGCGGAGAAGAACGCGGCGAACTTGATGCCATCGGGCACCTTGACCGGAGGCGGGTGGAGGTTCATGCGCCCACCTCGATATGCGAGCTTGCGCCGTGGATCGAGGTGAACACGCGATCAGTCGCCTTGATCCGCAGGATGCGCCCATCCTGGAACGATCCGAGCGCGTTCCACCGGACTTCCCGCTGGTAGTCGGCAGCCGCGCCGATATCGGCACTGATCTCGCTTGAGAACGTGTTGCCGCCGTCGTCGGAGATCGCGAGGGTGATCGACGGATCGGCGGCGGAGCCGACCATCGTGCCCGCAGCGGCAACCGTCCATGTCTCCCCGGTTGTTGAAGCGACCCACGTTGACCCGCTACCCCAGTCGTCGGCGTCCATGTTCACCGCCAACGTGCCAGCGATACCGTCATATACAGCGACGCTGTGGATCTTGTCGCCCTTGGCCTGCGAATATATCTGAAGCGCGTCCGCTGAGTCGTAAATCGACGCCAATGCTATCGTCCGCATCACGCCCAACTGCGCCCATGTCGCCCCGTCCGTCGATGTATAAAAATACACATCCCCGGATGATGCTTGCCAAGTGGCGCGCACCCATCCCAGCGACGCATCCGCAAAGCCTACGGCGGCAGATGATGTCACCGTAGTTGATGCGGTGCCATCGTTTGACAGTTGCAGCCGCAGTTCCCCTGCGCTCGTGAGGTAAAATCCATACGAGAATGCGGGAACAGCCCCCTTGAGCGCGATCAATGCCCCTACGTCCGCCGTCCATTGTGCAATCGTCATCTCCCCGCGAATGTCGATATCGCCCGTGATGCTGATCGACGCGCTATCAGGAGTTGACACGGCAACCGAGCTAGCCGTGTTTTGATACACATACGCCCCGCCCAGGCCCGTGCCAACCTCCATGATCATCCGCAAGTCGTTCATCTCGACAGACCGCCCCGGGGCGCCGTAAAGCCCCCCGTGAATCGGCGCAGAGTCGCGAATTCGCACGATTGGCGTGAAGTTGTCCTGATAGACGGTCGGACTCCACTCGTGCAGATCATCGCTGTTGTAGTCGGCTACGATGTGCTTGCCGAAAACATAAGCGTAGGAGTTCGCAAGCGAACGCCCGCCCGCGCTTCCACTGCTGAGCGTCGTCCACCCGGTCTTTTCATTGTAGAGCCACGTCACGTCCTCAGCCGGGAACGTGAGCACATAGAAGTTCTGGCCCTCGAACGTGAAGCACCATCCGATCGCGTCCGACGTGGTGGAGTATGCGGCGATCTTCCCGTGCTCCGAGATGTTCGACACGGTTTCGAGTCCCGCGTCCGAAATCCGGTAAACCTGCAAGTCATGGCCAAGGAAGTACATCGCCCGCTCGTTGTTTGCGACCGAATGAAGCGCACCGCAGCCGACCTGGTAGATCCCGCCCTCAACTCGATCAAACGGCGGATTCCCGACCCCGGAATTCCACCATGTCTCGGTGGTCCGGTCGCCGAACAGATAGAGCCGCTGGTCGAACACGTAGACCCGCACGAGATCATCCGGCGAACTCTCGGCGGTTGCGTAGTTCAGCCCGTTGATCGATGTCGCGTCCCCGGCATCCGATACGCCGAATTGCCCGCCCGTGCCTTGATAGATGATCTGGTTGTTCAGGTGCGCTGCCGATGCGGGCGCCTGCAAGTCCGCGTCCGTGACCTGCGTCAAAGTCGATCCGTTCCAGATGTGCGCCAACGAGTTGTGGATAACGACGACGCTCGATCCGATGCCGGCGAAGATGCACCGATCCGTTCCACTGATCGTGCCCCGGCTTGTGTGCGTCCCGTCCGATGCGACGGTGTAGAGCGAGGTTCCGCAGACGTGGTAAAGAATCCCGAGGTGTTCGAAGATCCCCCGGTCCGTGCCACTTCCCGCCGAACCGAATAACGTCATCCCCGGCGTCGGCTGAAGAACATACTTCGCCTTCCCGAACGGATCCTCGACCAGTTCGGCGTAGAAATTCTGCGTGACCTGGTTCGACAGCTGCCCGCTGCGGCTCTGGTACTGCTGCCCGGTGATGTTGATCGGCACAAGCGGCATCAGTAGTCCCTCGGTTCCTCCAGCGACTCCCACGGCGGGGTGACGATCTTGCGGATCTCCCGGAGCGCCCGGTCGCCCGTCGGCCCGGCTTTCGCGAGGATCCGGTTCATGCGCTGATCCGACACCCCGTAGGTCTCGGAGGCGTTGAGCGCGACCAAGGCGACCACCCACGGAACCAGCCTGTCGGGCACGTCTGCGGTGCTGGTGAACGTCGCCAGCCCCTCGTCCTTCAGCTGGTCGTACACCTCGGCATAGGCCGAGTTCATCCGCGTTTGGTCTTGGGATTGCAGCGACTGCCCGAGCCGCAAGATCCCGAGGTCATTCGCAGCGCGATCGACGACTTCTGCGGTTGTGCTAGACACGGGCGAGTTCCTGTTTCAGCCGCCCGACGCCCCATCGGCCATCGACCCGAACCCCCTTGGCCTCAAGCGCGTCGCGCAGTGCCGCCAGATCGTCCGGCAGATCGAGAGCGGGAGCGTAGGCAATCGGGGTATCGACGGCGACGAATGACGGGTTTCCGGCGAGCTTCGCGGCAATGGCCGGATCATCGACTTCGACCGGCGCACCGTCCCGAGTGAACGGAACGCGGCCCATGAACACGATCGAGCGCGGCGGATCGTCACCCGCGCCGATGTAGCGGTACAGCATGATCACCTCTTTGGGTCATATGATGATCCTCGCTCCGATGGCCGCCCGCTGGCCGCGAGCGATGGAACGAAGCCGGTCGGCTTGGTCTGAAGGCATCTCGTTCAGCGCGACCTGATTTTTCCACCCGGTGTACGCACCGCGCGCCGTCGTCCCGTGGTACTCGGCACCGAGACCCTTGCAGACGAATTCCCGCTCGCCCGTCTGGTAGAGCGTCGGTTTCCCGCGTTTCACTTGGATGTACGGCATCGAGGTGAACGGGGCGGGTTTCCCCGCCCCGCCCTCATCACTTCGCGGTGTAGAGACTCACGCAGGTGATCTGGCCCGCCGCGAACGTTGCCGCTGCGGCCACGCTGGTTACCTGCACCTTGGTCGCCCCGCCGCCTGCGGTGAAGGTCTTGGGGCCAGCCGAGGCGATCACGCCCTGATAGGGCAGGGACACGCCGGCCACGGGGAGATGCAACGACACGTCGCCGGTCTGCACGCCGAAACGCCA
>CAYYPB010000402.1:0-3245 GCA_964473405.1 uncultured Planctomycetaceae bacterium | reverse complement strand
GCGGAGAACCGCCTGCACACGGCCAAGGCGATCATGGCGGCCACGATGCGCGAGCGGCCGTTCAAGTGAGAAGGTCCGGTCAGAGCCGCGACCGTAAGGGAGCGCCAACAGCCAATCGTGAGGGCTCTCTGATTCGAGCGAATGCGCTCCCTCACGGTCGCGGCTCTGATCACGCGCGAGGCGCCCAACCCGAGTAGAGGCTCACCATGAAAGTCGTCGTCGCAATCGGTGGAAACGCGTTGGTCGACCCGGACGGGTCTGGTGATGTGCACGAGCAGTTTCGGTTGAGCCGCGCCATGGCGATGCCGTTGGCCGACCTCGTTCAGAGCGGTTGCCAGTTGACGATCACGCACGGCAACGGCCCGCAGGTCGGTTCCGCCATGCGCCGCGTCGAGCTCTCTTCCGGCGAGGTATACCCCATCGATCTGGGTCTCGCTGTCGGCAACACCCAGGCCGGCATGGGCTACATGATCTCCCAGACCCTGCGCAACGAGCTGCACGGTCGCGGGATCGACCGCGTCTGCTCCGCAATCGTGACCACCGTCGTCATCCCTGCGGATTCGCCCGAGTTCGACAACCCGACCAAGCCTATTGGCTGGTTCATGGACGAGGCCACGGCCGTGCAACATCGCGATCGCGACGGCTGGGATATCGTCGAAGACGCCGGTCGCGGTTATCGTCGCGTCGTGCCATCTCCCAAGCCGATTCGCATTGTGCAGATCGAGACCATCAAGAAACTCGTCGAAGCGGGCGAGTTGATCGTCGCCGGCGGCGGTGGCGGGATCCCCGTCATCGAAAACGAGGCTGGCGAGTATCACGGCGTCGAGGCCGTCATCGACAAGGACTGGACGAGTGCGATGCTGGCCGCCGAGGTCGGGGCGGATGTGCTCGTCTTGGTCACCGGCGTTGAATCGGTCTTCATCCACTTCGGCACACCACAGCAAGAGGCCCTCAAGCAGGTCGGCCTGGATCGCATCAAGGCCCTCGTGGCGGACAAGCAGTTTCCTCCCGGCTCGATGTTGCCCAAGATAGAGGCTGCGGCCCGATTCCTCGAATCGAGCAAGAACCCATCGCCCAGGGCCGTCATCACCGACCTTCACCACGTCCCCGAGGCCCTGGAAGGTCGATCGGGCACGACGCTGACGCGATAGCACGTTCCACATCTTCATTGCTCTGGCCGGGTACGCTCCGCCAACAGCGCGTTGGCCGCTGGAGTTGCGCACGCAGCCTGCCGATGCACCCTAGGGACACCGCCACACGCGGGCGCGGAGTTTGTTGCTGAGGCGACCAGCGTCCTGCACCAGGGACATCCAGACGAAAGGGAGTGAGTTGATGAGTCACGAGAACCTTCGCCGTGCGTCGTCGTGCATTCTGGCCGCTGTCGTTATCTTGATCTCGGGCTGCTACGACACGACGCTGCCGCAGAGCCTCAAGGTCGCGATGCCTGATGACACTTCGTTGGAGGCCCCCATCCACTCGGGGCCGCCGCAACTGATCGACTCCACCTGGGCGCTCTACGAGAAGAAGCGTGCCGACGACCCTCGCGACGGTGCGGCCTCGCCGTTGATCCGGATCGAATTCGGCTCCGAGGGTGAAGTCGTCCGGGCCTTTGACAACACGGAGTTCGGAACCGAATACATCGGCGACACACTCATCCCCGATGGCGCACTGCACGCCGGGATCATCCCCGGTTCATCCTATGTCGGCCAGAGTTACGGTGCCGGCGTCGGGCCGAATCTCGGATTCACCGCCATGGGCAAGTTCCTTGTTGGGCCCGCCGAGGCCGTTGTCGCCAGCCTCACCGCATCCGGCACGCTCAACGAGGCGGCGGATCGCTTCGAAGGGACTGTCAGTTATCACCTCGAACTGAACCGTGAGTTCTCCAAGCTCCTCGAAGACCTCATCGGCCACGAGGATGAACAGCGCAACGTCGTCGCGTTCAGAGAGAAGTAGGCGGCCGGGCGAGCGGCATGAGGCCGGCCGAGCCCTCGTGCGCCGCCGGGGGAAGCTGAAAAACGAGCGCACCGGGGGCCCGGGTCGGGGTGTTGGGCTCACTCGGCACGCTTTTCGAAATCGATCCACCAACAGCGACTCAACTCAACGAGACCGCCGCAACCGGAGCGTCCGGAGCGTCCGCGGACGACAGAACGCCTCGGAGAACGCATGGCCCACTCGGATCTGCGTCCGCAAGCCGGGTGGCCATACATGCACGGTGGACTCGGGCATACGTTCCCATGTCCACCTTGTGGTGCCGGATCCACAACGCATCGGACGTGGCAGATAGCGCGTATGCCAGCCCAATGTGAGTATTGTATCGGGATTCGCCCGCAGTTTGTCCAGCTATTCCCGCATCTTACTATTCACTTTGTGAATAGACAACAACAGGCCATTGGTCGAGTGCCATCCAAGTGGGCACGGAACGCGTCAAACATGCTTCGATCACGACCCAGAGAACGAAGCCGACCGAAAGGTCAACATGCGAGTTGATCTCAATCGCCGCATGGAATGCCGCATGTACGGCATCATCCTCGAGGAATAACGCGGACGTGCCGGCCGCAGGACTTGCAGCTCACACGCTTGGCACTGAAGTTGGGGCTTAGCTGAATCGTTTTGCCACAGCCGCACTTGAAGGACTCCCATCCCTGGGAAGTTCGCTGGTAGGTCAGGCCGCCCGCAGTCGATTTGCCTCCTTGTTCGGCCCGCGGCGTGTCGTGTGCCTTTCCACAGCGAGGACAGGCGATTCTACCCATCGCGAGTGTCGGCGGAATCTTCATCCGCAGGCCGCAGCCGCACGGAATCAACAAGAAGTCGGCCGCCCGGTCGATAACATCCAACGCCTCGCGTGCCCGTTCGACGGCATCTTTCTTCGGCTCCGAGTCGCGGGCGGCTTCGCGCATGCCAACACGGCTCTCACTCTCCAGAAATGCGTCGCTGAAACAGGGCTGCTTGCCGCCGAGTACCTTGCGATAGGCCGCGTCGTATTCGTTGAACCCCGCCCCGGCCATGCCCAGGAGGATGTCGATGCGCTCGTCCAGCGGCGGGTGCGTTGCGAACAAGCCCGTGAGCGACCTTCCCTGGAGCGGGTTGATGATGTAGAGCGGTGCGAGGGTCTTGCTGGAGCGTTCGGTCATGCCAGCCCGACGGCTGATCTTCTTCAAGGCCGATGCGAGACCGGGGGGATACCGCGTGAACTTCGCGCTGCATGCGTCGGCGAGATACTCCCGCCGACGGGAGCAGGCAAAGTA
>CAYYPB010000401.1:0-3254 GCA_964473405.1 uncultured Planctomycetaceae bacterium | reverse complement strand
GCGTTTCCACACAATCACAGAAGCCGCGCCAGTCCCGCCCTCCCGCCCGGGAAAGGACGCGCCCCCCCGCCGGTGGACCACCCTCTCCCCCAGCCCCCGGTTTTGCCGGGGGTATCACCGGCGGGTCCGCCGGCGGACCGACCTCCGGAAAAGCCGGGGACTCGGGGTGGCGGATTGTTGTCCCGACCTCCCGTGTGTGGGGGATGAATCGACGGAGTACATCCTCGACATCGGGCTCCGGCCCGCCCACGGGCACGACGATCTCCGCAACCGGCGCGGCCTCGACGTTCATAGCCGTCTCGGTCTTCTCACCATACATTCCTGCCAAGTCAACTGGCAGGCGCTCGGCGATCAAGCCGGCCAAGAGCGTCATCACCGTGGTAACTTCGTCCTCACCCTTGAGACTCGCCGACCGGGCGAAGTGTGGCCGACCGTCGAGAATCCGGCCGATCATTCGCGAGCACGACGCTTGCGGGCCCAACTCGATGAACACGCGCACGCCGTCGGCATGGGCACTTTCGATAACCCGCGTGAAATCAAAGCCGTGCAGCGCTTGGCCCGTGATCGAAGCGGCGGCGCGCTCGCGACTGACGTCGTGCGCACGACCTTCGACGCAACTATAAAAACGCATGTCCAGCGGCGGGGTCGTATCGAACAGGTGCATGCGTCGGTAAGCGTCCTCGACCTCGCCGGCGGCCTCGAAGTGAACGGTCGGAATGTCCCTCACGACGATAGGCCGGCATCGCAGCTTGGCGGCGACGCGGCGAACATCCTCGCGCAGTCCGCCGATCGCGCACTCCTTCGGCGTGTTGACGATCAGCAGTCGGGCGAATCGCTCACCGGCGATCGCCTCGCGCACTTCGTGCGGCGGTCGTGTCAGCAGCAGGGTCTCCCACTCGTTGCATCGTTCGGCGGAGAGATTCCATGCCGCTTGCAGCGCGTGACGCGGTCCGGCGAGATCCGTGTGAAACAGCGTCGAGGCAAACATGCGATCGAGCATCTCACCGGGGTCGGCCCACGTTCGCGTGGCAAACAGGCCGGTCGACTCGCCGAGGCTGTAGCCGATGATGGCGCTCGGTTCGACGCCAAGACTGCGAACGAGATCGCTCATCATGACGCCGAACGTGACCTGGCCGAAGATCAAACGGCGCATGTCCGCCGCCGCTTCGCCCTGCTGCTCAGCCCCTGGCCCCATCCCGTACGGCAGGAACCAACGCGCCATGGACTGTCGCTCGAATCGATCCATCGACGCGTCGAGCCCTTGCAGCACGCCGGGCCAATGAACGCCGATGCCGCGTCCCATGCCGACGAACTGATTGCCGGAACCTGGGAAGACGAAAGCCACATCGCCACGCCTGCCCAGCGGAACGGGATTGTAGAACACGCCGCGATGTCCATTGATCGCGACGTCCGGCTTGGATCGCAAGGCCGCTGCCGCGAAGGCCACGGCCTCGGCGAGTTCGTCTCGTGTTGAGGCGACGATGCCCACTGCCAGCGGAAACGGAGCAGTGCTGCTGTGACGGTCGGCTCGCCGCTTGGCATGCCAAGATCGGGCCAACGCCTCGATGCCGCCGTCGTGGTCGCCTTGCAGACGTGACAAGTCGGACAGTCCCGATAGCAGCCCTGCGATGTCCTCCCCTTCGACGGCAAACACCGCCGCCGGTCGTTCACCCAGTGGCTGGGAGAAGCTGGGTGGCCCATGTCCTTCGGACATGGGGGAGGCGATGACGCTCCGACGGGACGAGTCGATCATCGGCTCCCCCACCTCCAAAGGAGGTGGGCCACCCGGCGCAGCGCGTTCTGGACCCTCGATCACCACATGCATGCAGTTTCCGTCCGCCGTCATCGCGCTGACGCCGGCGCGGCGCGGACCGTTGCGACGATCCCGATACCAGTAGGCCGGCTCCAGCGGTACTCGCAACACGTCGAGATTCCACGGCACGCCGTCCGCCGGTCGCGTCATGTGCGGCATCGGCGGGATGATCTCGCATCGCAGCGCGAGCGCCGCCTTGACCAACGACGCCAAACCGGCCGCCGCCCCGCAGTGACCTATGGCGTTCTTCACCGAGCCCAACGCAACGGGCATGTCGCGGCCGGCGAAGTGTTCGAGCAGGGCCATCGCCTCGACACGATCCTCCTGCGGATCGCCGCTTCCGTGCGATTCGATATAGCTGATTGTCTTCGGTTCAACATTCGCATCCTCATGGGCTCGGCTAACGGCCCGGCGATAGGCGTTGCCCGACGCTCCGCCGGATTCAATGCCGCCTCCTATGGCATCTCCGATGCCGCGAATCAGTGCGTAGACGCGGTCGCCATCGCGCTCGGCGTCGGACAGCCTCTTCAAGACCACGGCCGCAGCGCCTTCGCCAACGGACGTGCCGTCGGCTGCGCTGTCGAACGGCGTCGCCGCGCCCTGCGACGCGAAATGCCTCAGTCGATCCGAGGTGACCACCGCGCGAACGTCGCCGGCCATGTCGACCGCCCCGACGATGGCCGTATCCAGTTCGCCGCGCTGCAGCGACCTCGCGGCGATCTCGACGGCACGCAGTCCAGACGCCTCGTCGCACGACACGGCGTAGCTCGGCCCGCCGAAGCCGCACTCGCGAGCGATGCGGCTGGCGATGATCCCACCGAGCGCGCCGGTCGTCGCCGAGGCCGTGAGCGCCGGTCCGGTTAGGTCTTGAAGCGATGCGATCCACTGCGCCAACGCCTCGTCGTCCAAGTCCAAGCCGAACTGTTCGGCCCACTTCCTGGCCCGTTCGGGCATCCACCAGCGCAGATGGAAGTTCGTCGTATCGAAGTCCAGCGCCATGCCAATGATGACGCCAGTCCGAGGCCGACGCTCGTGCAGCGGCAGGTTCGCATCGGCTAGCGCCGCCGCGACCATTTCGAGCATGAGCAGTTGTTGCGGGAGGATCTCCTGTATCTCGTTCGGAGGCAGGCGGTACTTGCCCACGGCGACCGCGATATCACGCAGGTACGCGCCCGACAAGTCCCGGCGGCCCAGCAGTCCGTCGGCGACACTCTCGCCGCCGCGCCAACGGCCCTCCGGTCGGATTCGAATCGCCGTCTCGCCGCGAAGCACCAAGTGCTGGAACCCCTCCAGTGAAGCAACTTCGCCGAATCGGGCCGACATGCCCACGATGGCCACAGGTTCGACAGCTCGTGCGACCACATGAGAACCATCTTCCCTGTTGGCGCGGGGAGCGTTCGCATTCTGGGAGAAACCCTGTGGCACCGGCGTCCCGCCGGTG
>CAYYPB010000400.1:0-3262 GCA_964473405.1 uncultured Planctomycetaceae bacterium | reverse complement strand
GAACCGGCGGGAGTACGATCGATTCCGAGAGAGAGCGTCGGGCCGCTACGGCGGTATCGGCGTCGAGGTCTTGACTACGGCCGGTGGTCTCGAGGTGCTCAGTCGTCAGCAGCACTCCCCTGCGATTCAGGCCGGCATTCTTCCCGGCGACATCATCACACACATCGATGGTATCTCGACGATCGGCGTGGGCCTCGTCGATGCCGTCCACGGCATGCTCAACGGGCCCAGTGGATCGCGCGTGGTGCTTACGGTCATCACCTCGACCCCCGGCGAGCTGGACGCGCCGCGCGACATCGTCATGGCCCGAGCGGTCATCAAGGTGGATCCGGTTCGCGGATGGTCGCGATCTCCGGACGGGGCCTGGCGGTTCATGCTCGACCCGACTCGGCGAATCGGGTACATCCGTCTCGTGAAGTTCACGTCGAATGTCGACGAGCGTCTGCGAGACGAGATCAACCATCTCCAACGGCAGCGGCTTGCGGGCCTGATCCTCGACCTGCGGGAGAACACCGGCGGCCTGCTCGATAGTGCCAGAGAAGTGGCCGACGCATTCCTGGAGGATGAGCTGATCGTCCGCACGCGCGGCCGCAAGTCGGCGCCCAAGCAATGGTTCGGGCGGCGCGAGGGAACCTTTCGCGACTTTCCCATCGTCGTCCTGGTCAACGATTCCACCGCCAGCGCTGCGGAGATCGTCGCCGGCTCGCTTCGCGATCACGGGCGGGCCCATCTTGTCGGCGAACGGACCTATGGCAAGGGCAGCGTGCAGGAAGTCGTTCCGCTGAAACGCAATGGCGGGGCTATCAAGCTGACGACGGCTTACTACTACCTGCCGGACGGCGAGTGCATCCATCGCACGGCCGAGACTGCCAAGGCCGGCACATGGGGCGTCATGCCGAACACCGTTGTCGAGATGACGCCCGCTCAACGCGACACCTGGAAGTCCGCTTGGCGGCAGATCGGTCGCGAGACGTCAGGCGATGGTGACGATGCGAATGAAGAGCCTGCAGCGTCCGCCGAGCGAGCAGCGGAAGCCTGTGCCGATGCACTGCTGCTCGCGGACATCCAGTTGAGGGCTGCCCTGAACCATCTGCGAAAGGCGCCGAGAGGCTCCGACAAGGCAAGCCCACGAGTCTCCGAACAGGATTCGACTGCGCGCGAGACCCATCCCCGTGACTAGAGTGCTGGGCATCGAGACCTCGTGCGACGAAACCTCGGTCGCAATCGTCGACGACGGGCGCGATGTTCTCGTCAATCTTGTCGCCACGCAGTTCGAGGTCCACGCGAAGTACAGCGGTGTCGTGCCCGAACTCGCTAGCCGGGCTCATGTCGAGACGCTCGATCTGCTCGTGCGAGAAGCCCTCGACGTGACCTCTACCCTGCCCGAGGCCATCGACGCCATTGCCGTCACGTCCCATCCGGGTCTGATCGGGTCGTTGCTCATCGGCGTCACCGGCGCAAAGACGCTGGCCTGGAGTTGGGGCAAGCCGCTCGTCGGCGTCAGCCACAT
The DNA here is from genome assembly GCA_964473405.1 of uncultured Planctomycetaceae bacterium. Lineage (GTDB taxonomy): Bacteria > Planctomycetota > Phycisphaerae > UBA1845 > UTPLA1 > CAYYPB01. The sequence continues at coordinate 1,752 of CAYYPB010000400.1, read as the reverse complement.
CCACGCCCACGCCACGAGCGCCGCGATCGAGGCCGTTGGCGAGCCGTGGCCGGCCGTCGCCCTGGTCGTTTCCGGTGGTCACACGTCGCTCTACCGCGTCGACGGGTTCGAAGCGATAGAACCGTTGGGGCGGACCATCGACGACGCGGCGGGCGAGGCGTTCGACAAGGTCGCGACCATCCTGGGCCTCGGCTACCCCGGCGGCCCTATCATCGACCGGCGATCGCAGCGCGGCGACCCCTCCTCGGTCGCATTTCCCCGGACCATGCTTCAGCGGGGCTCGCTGGATTTCTCCTTCAGCGGACTCAAGACGGCGGTACTCTACCACGTCCACGGCGTCGGCAAGACCTCCGGCGGGCTCGACAAGCTTGACGAACGGGGCCTCGACGACATCTGCGCGGCGTTCTCCGAGGCGGTGGTCGACGTACTCGTCCGCAAGACCATGATGGCGGTCGAGAAGACCGGCGTGCGGACCGTCGTGGTCGGCGGCGGCGTCGCCGCCAACTCCGTGCTGCGGGCTCGGCTCGCGGCGGCATGCGAAGCCGGCGGCATCTCGCTGATCCTGACGCCGATGACGTACTGCACCGACAACGCGGCGATGATCGCCTCGTTGGGATATCATCTGTTCCGTGGAGGACGGCGCGATGACTTGTCGCTGACGGCCTCCGCCGCGAGCGCGTAGCGTTCGGCCGCGCCGGCGAGCCGGTTTCGGCCGTTGAGAACCTCGCCGAACGTGCTAGGATGTTCGGCCAGATCGCCACTCAGAGCCGACGGAACGTTGGGAGCGAGATCGATGACGACGATGCAGCAGGCCGAACCGACGCGTCTGGAACGAGAAGACGTCGGCGGCGATGTCTGGACGCTCAACTTCGGCCCGCAGCATCCGGCGACGCATACGACGCTGCGGCTTGTGTTGGAGCTGGATGGCGAGGTCGTCGTCGCCTGCACGCCACACATCGGCTATCTCCACAGCGGCTTCGAGAAGCTGGGCGAGCACCTCACCTACAACCAGTACGTCGTCGTCACCGATCGGATGAACTACATCAGTCCGATGGCCAACAACATCGCCTGGCATTCCGCCTGCGAGAAGCTCTTCGGGTTGGACTTGACGCCTCGCTGCATCGTGCTGCGGACGATCATCGCGGAGATCTCCCGCATTCAGGATCACCTTCTCGGCCTGGGCACGGCCGGGCTGGACCTCGGCGCGTTCACCTCGTTTCTCTATACCTTCAACGAACGCGAGTACATCAACGACCTCTTCGAGGAAATCTGCGGGGCACGGTTCACGACGAGCTACACGCGCGTCGGCGGTCTGGCCTTCGACATGCCGGACGGTTGGCCCGGCCGCGTCAGGGCTTTTCTGAAGCGACTGCCGAGGGCCTTGAGCGACTTTCAGTCGCTGCTCACGCGCAATCGCATCTTCGTCGAGCGGACCAAGGGTATCGGCGTCATCAGCAAGGAAGACGCGATCTCCTGGAGCTGGACCGGCCCGCTCGCGCGGAGCGCCGGGGTCATGCGCGATCTGCGCAAGGACGAGCCGTACCTGTGCTACGCCGACAATTGGGACGGTCGCGGCAGCAGCGCGGTGGACTTCAAGGTGCCTATCGCGACGAACGGGGACGTGTACGATCGCTACCTCGTGCGGCTCGAAGAGATATACCAATCCATGCACATCCCCGACCAACTGCTCGACCACATCCCTGCCGGGCCGACCAGCGTGCTGCCGGAGGGGCGGAGAGCCCTGCCCCGCAC
>CAYYPB010000399.1:0-3271 GCA_964473405.1 uncultured Planctomycetaceae bacterium | reverse complement strand
AGCCGTGCGTCGCGGACCGCACCGGGCAGGCTCACAAGCTCACTCAGGCCGAGCAGGGCTGACAAGCCGCGCACTTCGTCGATCATGTCGCCATCGCCGCAGATATCGTACCGAAAGTCGAATTCGTCCTTCAGCTTCGCCAGGGCCTCCAACACGCCTTCCACGTTCTTCCGCCTCCGGAGCGACGAAAGACTGCACACCGTGAGCAACCGCGGAACGCCGGCGCTACACTCGTGCAACTGAAAGAACTCGTCGCCCACGCCGCACGGAACAACCTCGATCCGACCGCACTTCGGGAAGGCCTGCCGAAGCAAGGCGCCGGTATTCGCACTGTTCGGGGTGAAGCAAGCCACGCGCCTCAGCCCCGCCCTACACATGCGCGTCTGCCAACCCGGCGTCGACAGACGCCCTGCGAACCGGTGCAGGAAGGATGTCCGCGTGAAACGGTAGTACGCCTTGGGCCGCAGCAAATCGTTGCCATGCACCGTGACGACCATGGGGCGCTCCGTCAGATGGGCCAGCCCCCCATAGCCGAACTCCCAGGCATGCCACAGATCAACCTCGCCGTCGAAACGTCGAAGCGATTTTCGATCCGTCGAGAGATCTCCGTTCAGAACAGGCTCGACGCGGATGCCGCCGCCGGCGTCCTCGGCACGACACCCCGACAGCACCGTGATAGAATGCCCCCGCCGTGCCAACTCGACGAATGTCTCGCGACAGAATCGCGACATCCCGCCGCCAACGGGCGGCCAGTCCAGTGTCAACACGCCGATTCGCATGACTTCTCCGAACACGCCACGGCAGGTATTCATCGATCAGGCCCGTGCCAAGGCCCCCTGCGCAGAGTATCGGCAGACGGCCCACAAGGCTCCAATGGCCGCCCCCCCCTGCGGATCTCAGCCAGAGGGGGCGACTGATCAGAGCCCCGAGCGTAAGCGAGCGGGTCAGTATCCCCGCTGATTGCGCACGAATACCCCGCGCTAACGCTTGGGGATCCGATCGGCCTGCCCGATGGCGTTGCGGACCTCGGCGTCCAGCACGGCATCCGCGGCGCCAATCGCATCCCGAATGCCGCGATCGGCCTCACGGAATCGGCTCACGCTTTGGACGATCGCACGCGAAATCGTCTCGCGCCGGTCGAGAAGCTTGGCCGGAACCGGCAACCGTAGCAGCGTCGCCTCGGTGATGCGCGGATGATGTCCCCCCTCTTGCGAAGCCGCCAACACGGCTTGCACGGGCCGAGACAACAGCAGTGGAACGAGAAAGGCGATAGACGCCCCATCGCCCGGCCGAAGCACGAAGAACTCCGTCGAGCAAACCAACGAGACGTCGGGCACCGGGCCGCCGATGTTCTCATCGACCCACGCCACCTGTCGTAGATAGGGCCGCAGTCGGGAAATGAGCACATCCCCCGGCTCGACGCACTTCTTGGTGCTGCCGATTTCGTCGAACGAGACCGGCGACTTGCGCGCGGTGACGATGCCTTCGCGCGCATCCGACGTATCCAGAACGATGCACCGGCCCGCCCCCGGTCGGGACGGGCTCACTGTCTGGCGAATGACGCTCGCGATGTCGCCAACGGTCGTCGCGTCGCCACCTGATGCGACGTGCAGCAGGTCGCGGCGCGGGTCGTATCGCTCCGGCGCGAGGACAGCATCGTCGCCGAGGTCCGCCGATGTTCTGATCGAGATCAGCGCCATCAGGAGGCATCCGCCCTTTGATGCTGGGCCTGACGAAAGGTATCGAACGCCCCGGCGATGTCGTTCAGATCGTGATCCAGCCGCTGCCATGCCGGCGCCGCGGCATCCGAACCCGTGCGAAGAACAGGCCGGCCCTTGGAATCCTTGCCGTCCTTCTCGCTGATGGCGAAGAAGATTGGCTCGTCCGCTGCGGCGACGCGCGGGCCTGCGTTCTTCCGCACGAAGAGAACGCTCGCCTTCTGATGCGTGTGCGGCAAGAACGTGTTTCGCCCCAACCCCACCACGGCCACGACGCGAGCCCGCTCCAGCAACCAACGCCGGGCGAACGCCCAGACCTTCGTCGCCAGCTTGTTGTGCGGCAGAACGATGGCCATGCGCCCGCCGGGTCGGAGCAAATCGATACAGCGTTCGAGAAACAGAACATCACGCTCGATACGATCGCGACCGCGCGAAAGATCGTAGCGGTCGAGGACCGCACGGCTCCGCACGTCACCGGCGAAGGGAGGATTGGTCAGGATGATGTCGAAGCCGCCCCGCCGACCGATCTCGCTATCGCTGGCGGATTCGATAGTCCGGGCGTCGGTCGCCGGCGGCGCTTCGACTGGCTCGCCTTGATCGGGGCGGGTGAGGCTGTCGAGGCGGGGGATGTTCGCCATCCGCCCCCCCGCCCAACAGCTCCGCGCCTTTGCCACACCGGCAGCCCGAGCGTGGAGGTCGAACCCCCAAAGCTTCGCCGACTCATCATTGTGCAAGACATCCGCAGCCTGGGCTGCGCCGCGCACACGAACGTGGTTCGTCGCGTGCAGCAGGAATCCGCCCGATCCGCAGGCGGGGTCCAGCACGCTCTCCCCCGCCTTGGGGTCCAACATCTGCACGCAAAGCTCGACGACGTGGCGCGGCGTGAAGAACTGGCCCTTGGCCCCCTTGGCGTTTCGCGCGACCAGATGCTCGAAGAGCCCGTCCATGACTTCGAGGCTGGTTTCAGAGATGGCATGATCGGCCAACGCCTCGACGCAGACTTGCAGTTGGCTCGGTGCGAGGGCCGTCTCCACATCATCCAGCAGGCCAGGCCAAGCCCGATCCGCCTCACGCAGCAGGCCGGCGATCTGCGCGTGGGTCTGATCGGGCTCCTCGCGAGCGCGGAACCGTCCCGGCGAATCGCTCCGCTCGTCGCGAAGCTTGGCAACGATCAGCTTGAACACCTCTTCAAACTCGTCCGCCACGGAGTTGGCGAGCACAAGTTCCTCCAGACGCCCAAACAAAGACGCCGGATCGCCGCTCCGATGAACATGCCGCTTGGCCATGAAGTTCGGTTTACTCCCGGGCGCGAGATATGGCAAACAGGCTTCGCACTGCAGTCGCCGGAGAGGCTAGGAGAACTCGCACGAAGGACGCACAGCTTGGGTGCCCCGCCCCTTCCAGGGGTGGGGACGGATTCCGAGATGGGTCAATCGTCGGCTGAACTGGCGCAGGACTGTCATCGAGAGAAGCATGATTCTCTCGTACGAACCCCCGTTTGTGCGATCGTTTGAGAAGCTGTGGGTGTGAGTGTGTCGGCTGGAGGTGTGGCG
>CAYYPB010000398.1:0-3280 GCA_964473405.1 uncultured Planctomycetaceae bacterium | reverse complement strand
GGCACCGGCGTCCCGCCGGTGGAACCACAGGCGAGACGCCTGTGCCACAGGACAGCGTAAACCCGCAGTACCATGTGTGATCGCTCACTAGGGCTTCTCGCCCTCACAGCCGCAGACCATCCCGCCACAACCCGGACACCCGCCGGTGTATTTCTGGATTGCCTTGGTCAGGTCGATTCCCTCGACGTTGGCAAGCGTGGCCACCCAGGCCAGCACGTCGGCGAATTCCCCCTCTTTCTCCTCCATCGAGCCTTCCCCGATGGCTGCCGCCAACTCGCCGACTTCCTCCATCATCCATAGAAACGTACCCGCCGCGCCCCGTTTACGGTCTCGCGCCGAGTACATCTGCTCGATAAGCTGCTGAAACGCACCAATCTCCATCGACAATCAACCCTCTCGTCGCTCGACGATCGTCCACAACACCACGACGACCTTGCCTGTGCCGTCGCCGTCCTACTGCAACTCCATGCCGCCGGGAACCTTCTGCCGCTCGCGCTGCTTACCACGCAGGGCCTCGGCCCTCTTCTGGTACGTCAGGGCACGCTCGGAGTTCCCCATGGCCTCGTGGACCCTGGCCAGGCCGTCCCAACCGATCGGCTCGGTCGGCAACAGTTCGGTCACCACCTTGTACTCGCGCTCGGCCGAAGCGTACGCCCCCGTCTCCGCCCACGCGTCCGCCAAGGCCCCATGCGTGTCCACATGGTACGGATCGATGTGCAGCGCCTGAAGATACCAGTGGGCCGCGCTGGCATGCTCTCCGCGCTCACTGTACATCTTTCCCACCCGACGCGCAACCGTCGACTCGGCATTCGAGAAGCCAAAAAGCGATACCAGTTGCGCCAGGGCGGCATCGGTCTTCTTCTTGCGAAGCAGAATCCCCGCCAACCGTCGATACGAGTCGGGATCTTCGGGGCGGCGCCGCTGATATCGCCGGTACAGGTTGATTGCCTCCGGCCACTGCTCCCAGGCCTCCTCAGCATGGGCCAGGTACTTCATTGCCGTGGGATTCTGAGGGTCCAACTCGTGCCACCGCCGGACGAACGGCTCGGCCTCGTCGATCAGCTCTCGCCGGACGGATGGTTTCTGCTCGGCCAAGGCTCGTGTCATCAGTACATGCCCCATCACCTCGAGGGCCGCTGTTGGGTGCTTGTCGAGGGCCAGTGCCCGCCGAGCGGCGGCGGTGGCCTCATGCGGCGAGCCATCCAGCCACCGCGACTGCGCCAGTTGGCCCCACAGCACCGCGTCCGCAGGTTTGGCCTTTAGTTGCTTCTCTAACACTGCCGCGTCTGCGACCGACGCGGCGGGCAATCCCCAGCCTTTCACCTGCCGGCGAGCCCAATCCGAGAAGGCCCCATCGAAATCGTCCGGTTCGGTGTTCAACACGTTTGCGAATGCTTCCCGCTGGGACTTGCCGTCGCCGAACGCCTTGAGGAGTCTCAACACGGCCGAGTGCTGATCGCGATGAACGATGTATTCCACCATCCACTCGCTTTGGGCGAGCGCCAAACGCCGATCGGTCGGCTGTCGCGGACGCACGAACGTCCGGTCGATCAAAGAGAGAGAGAACAGCCGGCCCCGCCGAACCGCATCGCTTAGCAGCCGCTTTGCCTTCCAACTTCGTGGGGTGGATTCCTCGGAGGATGCCAAGCCCTCTGTCATCCAACGCGGAATCCGGTTCTTGGTCGTCGCCAGCGTGAGCACATGCGTAAACTCATGTCGCAGGACGTTCACCCAGTTGTAGCGACCGATCGTCGGCTCACCCCTCGGCGCGGCGAGTGCGATCACGCGAGCCGTGGATGCGCCGATCGTCCGAAGGAAAGGGCTCCCCCTCGTGCGGGCGTCGAGGCCCTCGTGCCGCCAGTAGAGTTCGACGATCGTTCGCTGCCGAGGCCGAAAGCCGTAGCGATTGCAGAGATCTTCATACATGACCTCGAGCGCCTCGGAGAAATACGGCGCGGCCACGGCGTCCCTCTCCGCGTCATATTTGATGACGAAATGCTCGCTTTCGAGTCGGGCAAATCCTTCGAGGCGGTCGAGGCGTTGGAGTGCCGCGTGCGTGTACGGGTCGAAGCTATCCAGGTCGGAGGCTGCTTCGAGCATCCGCCGCGCCGATTTCATCTCGCCCGTCTCCATGTAGAGCAGGCCCAATCCGGTCGGCGGCGCAGGCCACGTCGGTGCCAGATCGACCGCCTTTTTCAAATGGGTCTCGGCCGCAGCATACCGACGGCTCGCCGCAAGCCATCGCCCCATCGCGTAGTGAGCCGCCGCCGGTCGTGGGTTGACGGTCCGTGCCCGGTCCAGGGCGTTCCGGGCCTTCACCATGTCACCCGAAAGTGTCAGCGCGGCTGACAATGCGCCGAGGGCCTCGACCGAGTTCCGGTTGACGCACAGCGCCTTTTTGGCGAGCGCCGCCGCTTCGACATAGCGCAGCTCGGCCATCCGCGCATCCGCCAGCAGCAGCATCGCCCTCACATGGTTCGGGTTCACCGACAACGCCGCCGCCGTGTGCTTCTCGACCGAGTCGAACGCCCGGTCCTCCAAGTCCACGCGGCCTACGCCCACCATCGCGTCCGCGGCCTTGGGGTTCCCGCTCAGCACGCGTTCGAACTCCGCCCGAGCATCGGGCAGCTTGTGTTTCGCGAGCAGCAACTCTCCGGCTGCCAATCGCGCTGGCCAGTAAGCAGGTTCGACGAAATCAAACGCCTCCTGATAGACCTCCGTCAGGACGTGCCGCGTGCGCAGAACGAGATTCGGGTCGCTCGTCAGAACCGAATAGCGGTAGAATCCGAGCCCGAGCCATGTCAAGGATTCGGCATCCTCCGGTAGCGATGACTCGGTCATGGCCTCCTCGAAGATGTCATATACGTCGATCGCCTCGTTCGTTCGCCCCGTCGCTTCTAGCACGCAGCCAAGCTGCCAATGGGCGCGAAGATGCGTCGCATCCAGCGAAACGGCCCGCCGATTGTGGCGAATCGCCCCGGCGTAGTCCCCCGTCTCGGCCAGCAGCGCCGCCATGCAGGCATGCCAATCCGCGGAGGATCGGCCCCGTTGCCCGGCGGCATCGAGTCGGGCGATCCCCTCGACGTAGTCGCCGACTTGCAGGTCGACTGCCGCACGCCCACAGGCGGCGGCGATACCGTGGCGAGAGTCGGGGGCGACCGCCACATAGAGGGCGATTGCCTTGTCGAATTCGCCTTTGAGGAGATGAGACCGAGCCGTTTGGAGGGAAATGTCAGCTGGGGGAGCTTCGGCAGCCGACGCGCCGGCGACCATCATCGAG
>CAYYPB010000397.1:0-3283 GCA_964473405.1 uncultured Planctomycetaceae bacterium | reverse complement strand
AGGATCTGCGCAAAATAAGGCGCATCGATTCGATGCCGACCCCCGCGAGCACGAACGCCTGCGGACTGCGACTTCCGCCAGGGCCGGGGTGGGCTTGTGGCGTGCAAGTGCCGGGGACTGGCAGAGGCTAGCGACGGGAGGGGGAAGCCTGCGAGCGTCCGGGCCAATGCGAAGGCGTTGGCGGACCGCGAGCGGCAGGGGACTGTTCAGAACGCCATTGGCTGGTTACGGGCTGCCGGTGCTTTGATGCTCGCTGTCGCCGACCTCGGGCCACTTCAGCAGACAGTCGACGGCGGTGTGGTAATCGACGGCGATGCCGTCCCACACGCCCGCGGTATCCCCGTCGATGTCGAGCCCGAGCGCGCGATGCTGGCGTTGTAAGGTGCCGACCGAATCGTGCACGACGGGCGGTAGCGGCGCGGCGTGCACGCGGTCACCGCGCGGCGTATAAAAGACCGGCTCGCCGTGCTCATCGAGCCGCATCGCAAAGCCCCCCTCATGAATCAATCGGTGGTGGAATGAGCAGACGTTCCGAATATTTTCCATGTTTGTCTCGCCGCCCTCGGCCCAGTGGACCACGTGGTGCGATTCCAAAAAGCGTCGATGGGTGCACCCCGGAAAGCAGCAACCGTCGTCGCGACGCGACAGCGCACGCCGAAGTGCGGTCGAGATACGCCGCGTCTTGCGTCCTAACGACAGTGGCGTGCCGTCCTTATCGTCGATGGAGAGCACCGTGCTCGCATCGCAACAAAGTCGGCGAGACGTTTCCGCGGAAATTGCGCCGACGCCACCGGCGACCTCGCTGCAGCCCGGTTGGCTCGGGTCGGCGAGGACCTCGGCGTCGACGTGAATCACGACTTGGGTCCGCTCGGCGGCCGGCCGTCGCTTGCCGTCGTCGTCATCGGCGCACAGCTGCGCCAGCCCCGAGCCGGCCGCCGCGTCGGCGACCACCACTAATGCATCCGCCCGTCGCTGACTGGCCGAGGTTTGCTCCGGCGCCGCGTCGTCTTCGCATCGCAACAGTCGGTCTGCTTCCTGCAGCACAGCAGCGACTCGCGCGCCGAGCTCGGGCGGCAGCTTCGCCTTGAGATGCACCATGCCATGCTCGTCGGTATACATCGTGACGCTCCGCGCCTCGTGCGTGTGCATGGCTCTGGCGTTCTCTTCGTCGACGTTGGCCTGACGCGTGTCCTCGACGATGCCTGATGCGAAAGCATCAGCACTCTACCTGCGCCGCCGTCCCGGCCTTGGCCATCGTCAGCAGGTTGGCCTCGGTCTCTGGGGTCGCGATGCGCGTCATCGCCCTGACCTTCGAGTACGAGACCTCGCCTCGCGACAGCGCCTCGTTGATCTTGGGCAGCTTTGGCAATGCGCGCGCGACGCGGACCTTCTCACGCGCGGCGCCCAAATCGATGTTGGTGCGCCACGACAGCCAGTGGGCACACGTCTTGAACCCGTGCACGAACCACCCCTGCGCCTCGTCGAACTCGGCGATGAGTTGCAGGAGCCGGTGCGTGGCAACATCGATGTGCGTGTACAGTTCGGCGATCGCGTCGCTGAGCTGCTCGAGTTTACGGTCACGGGCGTCGCGCTCGGGCGTCTGTATCAACGTCATACGAATTCATATAGCACACGATTTTTTCGCTCCGTCAGACGCGCGCTGCGCTGTTTGTCGACGGTGAAATGAAAAAAATCACTTCATGCCCGCATTGTCGCCACGCGTTGCAACGTGTGACGCGTGATGTGCATCTGCGTCGCGGGCTGCGTTGTCTTCGCAGAGAGACGTTTTCAGGCGTCAAGGGGCGCTGCGATTTTTTTTAGAAAGTTGACGTCGACGACCGACGACGATCGACGGCGCGTCGTTTCCATGATCTTCTTTGCCGCGTCACGCCGGAGGCACCATGCAGCGCGAACGACGGAGCACCGACCAAGCGGCAGCGCCCACTGTCAGACGGCCAGCGGAGTGCGCACAACGACATCGTCGCGGTGCAGCGTCGATGGCCAAGCGCTTGCGGTGCGTCATCGGAGAAGATGTCGTCGAGTGCGCAGCGCGGGAAACGGGCTTTGTCGCGCGCAAGCGGAAGGTGTCACCGGTTGGCCTGCTTTGCGCGTGCCTGTCGGCGCTCGGCACCAGTCACGTGGCCTGGCTGGCGGATATCTTGCGCACCTTCAACAAGAGCACGGGGGCTGCTCTGCGCTACAAGCCGTTTCACAACCAGCTGCGCAAGCCCGCCTTCGCGCAGTTTATTCGACAGATTCTCGGCGAAGCGCTGTCGGCGCTCGCGCGGCCCGTGCTCAAGGCGCTCCCCGACAGCAAGCTCTCACAGTTTCGCAACATCATCGTGCACGATGGAACATCGCTCGCGCTCAAGGATGACTTGGCCCACCACTTTCCGGGACGCTTCAACAAGGTCTCTCCGGCGGCCGTCGAGCTACACGTGACGATGGCTGCCCTACAAAACGCTCCGGTCGCCATCACCCTCAGCGCTGACAAAGCAGCAGAGCGGCAATTCGCACCGTCAGCGCAGAAGCTCACGGGATGTCTGTTGCTCGAGGACCGAGGGTATCAATCGCAACAGCTCTTCCGTCAGTTTGTCGCACACGATGTCAGCTTCATCGTTCGCGGCACGAAGAACATTCGGCCACTGATTGTCGCCGCGCGCGATCACCGCGGCCGTCGGCGCCGCGATCTGAGGAAACTCGAGGGCAAGCGCCTATCTTGGAAGGTGTTGCCGCGAGACAATGTCGACATCCAGATCTCATGGGCGGGACCAAATGGCAGCACCACATATGACGGGCGTCTCGTCGTCTTCTACAAGCGTGGTCCTCGCAACGCCAAGTCGTTCACCTACCTGCACACCAACCTCGGTCGCGCCGAGTTTTCGGCGGTCGACGTTGGCCAGCTCTATCGGCTCCGCTGGCAGATCGAGCTACTCTTTAAGGAATGGAAGTCGCACGCCAACCTGCACAAGTTTGACACCTCGATCCCCGCCATCGCCGAAGCGATGCTCTGGGCCAGCATCCTTGCCGCCGTCATCAAGCGAAGCCTGGCCCACGCTGCCGAAGATACGCTGGGCATCGAGCTATCAACCGAACGCGTCGCCAAGGCCGCCCGCCATTTCCTTGACGACATTTTGCAGGCCGTCCATTGCCCTTGGCAGAGCCTGCGCCGGGCTGTCGCAGATGCCTTCGCCTTCTTCCGTGACAACGCACGACGTGCACATCCGAAGCGCGATCGGCGCACCGGGCGGCTCGCCACCGGCCTTCGGCCGCTCGTGTGCTT
>CAYYPB010000396.1:0-3292 GCA_964473405.1 uncultured Planctomycetaceae bacterium | reverse complement strand
AAGCGCGAGACGCGCGCCGCGGCGACGCTCAGCGCCCGCCCCCCCCCCCGCGGGCCCTGCGTCGCCCCCGCCCCCCACCCACCCCCCCCCCACCGCTCGCTGGCACGCCGACACCGTATTCGCCAGCAGCATCGCCACCGTCACCGGCCCCACGCCGCCCGGCACAGGCGTGATGGCCCCGGCCACGGCGGCGACCTCGTCAAATCGAACGTCGCCGATGGTCTTCATCTTCCCTTCACCAGCCGGAACACGATGCGTTCCCACGTCGATCACGATGGCGTTGGCCGACACGTGTTCGGCCCCGATCAGACCCGCCGCACCCGCCGCCGCGATGAGAATGTCCGCGCGGCGCGTCTGGCCCGGCAAGTCCCGCGTCCGCGTGTGGCCCTGTGTCCCCGCCGCGTGCCCCGCCAGCAGCAACATGGCCAGCGGCTTGCCGACAATCACGCTCCGCCCCACAACCACGGCCTGCTTGCCGCACAAGTCGACACCGGTCGATTCCAAGCACGCGAACGCCGCCGCCGCCGTGCAGGGCACGAGTGCCTCTCGCCCCATCGCCAGCAGACCGAGGTTCGCGGCACCGACACCCTCGACGTCCTTCGTCGGAGCAATCGCCTGCTGCAACGAAAATGCGTCCAGCGGCTTGGGGACGGGCATGTGCAACATGATGCCGCTCACCTTCGGATCGGCATTCAGCGAGGCAATCGCCGCGAGGGCATCGGGCATTGACGTATCTGCCGCCAACGTGACACTTCGATAGTCGATCCCGACGCGCGCGGCTTGCTTGGCCTGCGAGCGTGCATAGCTGACCGCCGACGCGTCGTCGCCGATCAACACGGCCGCCAACGCCGGAGGATGCCCCGCGTCCCGAAGGCCCGAAGCCCGCCGCGTGGTCTTCTCTCGCAGGTCTGCCGCGAGCGCTTTTCCGTCGATCAATCTGGCTGTCAACTTCATGCTCCTTCCCATCCAGGCGTACCCTTCTGCCGTCGAGTCCCAGGCGTCAACGCGGGAGAGAACCTCTGACAGAGTCACGAAGACCCGTCGCTTGCGATCAGGGCTCGGGCCTGACGTGCCCGCTGGCCCATGCTGTCAATGCCGACTCGAAGCCACGATCCAACTTGCCGAACGACGCCTCGAATCGCGACACAACCGTGGCAGGATTGGAAGGGATCGAAGTCATTCGACCTTGCTTCTCGAGATAAGCCGAAAACTGCTTTGGCTGCCGCTCGATCAGGTGCGCAACCAACGCCCAGGCCTTCGCATACCGGGCCGGAAGATCCTCCGCACCGGGGCCGATGTGCTTCGGGTCGCCGACGAGGACGCGCAAGCCTAGCCCGTGATCACCCGACGCGGTTGCCAGAAAATCGGTAATCCGATGCCGATTGACTGCCTCGCGCGTTTCGAACTGCATCGCCAAGCCCTCGCGCAACCATCGCAAGTGCGACGTGGTCGCCGGTTGGAGCCCGAGATTGAACAACACCTGATGGGCAATCTCGTGTCGCACGACGGTCTCTGTGATCAGCCGCTCGTGCTCGCGGATCAAGCTCTCCATCTCGCGGATGCGACGGCGCCTCTCATCGAACTTTCGTCGAGCCGCCTTGTCGCCCGGCGTCGCCCGCGCCTCTTCCGCGGACAGTTGCATCGAGGCGACGATCACCTCGCGGCGTTTCGCCTGGAGCAAACCGGCGTTTGCGAAGTTGAAGATCAGGCACTGATTGTCCCGATCCGAGAAGAACCCCGGCATCGCTGGACTCACATGAAAGCCGGCCTCCTTGGCCCGGCGCTCATAGTGTTTCCACCGACCAAAGAAGACGACGGTCATCTTGGCAGGGGGCGTGGAGTATTGAAGGCTCAGCCGGTGGGCCAGGGCAACGACGTCGGCCTGGGTTTCTTCGACCGTGCCCTTGAGGCGCTCGATCTGCCCATCTTCGGCGTCGGAGAGGATCGAGAAGTGCGGCGTGCGATGGACGTTGAACAACGGGCCGAGTTGTCGCGTCAGCCGCCGTTCAAGGGCGCGGTCGGCAGCGAGTGCCGTTCTCTCGGCCGGTCGCGTGGAGGTCTGCCCCCCTGCGGAAGCGACGCACAGCATGCAAACCACCCACGGCAGCCGGCGAACGAGCGCAAGCCCATGGATTGCGATCCATGGGCGTCGGCCGCGATTCTCTGTCCGTTCGAGCGTTGCCACGAACGCCACGATACAGGCGATACCCTACGAGTCAAAGCACGCGACGGCTCGCTACCGCTGGCCTGCAAGTGGCGGAGGACCTATGATCGCAACCCATCATGGCCATGCAATCCCAAACACGCCGGTCGCTTCTGCTCGGCTTCATCGTCTCGATTTCGCTCTGCGGCCTCGTAGGCATCTATTGCCTCATCTTTGGTTCATTCGGCCGTTTCGAGGGGAGAATCCTCGCGTCCACCGCCACCACAGCCGGCGTCTTTCTGCTCGGCCTAGCCTCTGCGATGGTCTGGGAACGCGGGAAATGGCCCCTCCTCGGCGTGTTGGGACTCATTAGTGCCGTGCCGACGCTCGCCCTCACGCTGGCCGCCATCTGGCTCACCCTATTCCCTCAGCCCTGGGAAGAGGCCCTGGGCATTTGCTGGACCGTGGCCGTCACGCTGCCGCTGATCGGTCTCCTCTCGCTGGCTCGGCTGCGCAGCCAGTACCGCTGGATACACATCGCAACCATCGTCTGCGTGACCCTCTTGGCCTTGCAGATCATTGCCACGATTCTCGTACAGCCGCGAGGCAAGATAGAAGAACTGTGGTTTCGCGCGATGGGTATCCTCGGCATCCTGTCTGCCTGCGGCGTCATCACCGTGCCGATCCTGCATCGCGTCTCGGCCATTCGCGTGCGCGAGGCCGTGCGGACCGTCGAACTCCTGCTGTCGCTCACCTGCCCACGATGCGAGCTGACGCAGGACCGGCCTGCCGGTCGCTCAACATGCGAGCAGTGCGGGTTGAGATTCACCATCGAGATCGAGGAAGAGAACTGCCGCCAGTGCGGCTACCCGCTCTATAAGATCGAGTCCGCCGTCTGCCCGGAGTGCGGTACACAGATCATCGAAGGTCGGGCCGAGCCGCAAGCCCCAGGGCTTCAGCAGAGTTCCCCCGAATAATAACAGACACCGTCCGCTTAGTTAGGCGACAGGGAAAGGGCCATGCGGGACAAACGCGAACTCCGAGGATGGTACAAGGCGATGGTGTGGGCGTCCGCGGTCTCCCTGATCGCGGCGCTGATCGTCTGGCCCATCAGCCTGCTCACCGAATTGCAGACCCTCGTGCTGCGTC
>CAYYPB010000395.1:0-3294 GCA_964473405.1 uncultured Planctomycetaceae bacterium | reverse complement strand
CGTCAAGAAAAGGCAGCGGCTCGGCGGGTGGGGATGGCGCTCGTTCTGTCGGGCGTGCCGCTCCTGGAAGGATGCGGCAGCAGTGGCGGCGACACCAGCGTCAGCATGGCCGCCAGCCGCAGGCCAGACGTGGACGAGGCCCGCGTGCGGCAGGGAAAGCTCGTCTTGCCCGCGGACGCGGCCTTCAATTACACGAAGTTCACCTCCGGCCAGGAAGGGCGATCCGCTCGCGGAGAGTCGGCGGCGATCGCCAACAACGGGATGCGATGCAAGGCCCAAGTCAACGACGAGGGGACCGCCTGGGGCGGTTTCCAGTACGGCTACTGCTTCGACAACACGACGGGCAAGACACTGAACGCCGTCGTTTCGCTGTCGGTGAACGTCCATCGGAGCGCCTCTCGCTCAGAAGCGGGGGCATCGCCAAAGGATGTCGGCAGCGGCCAATGCAGTCTGATCTTCTTCATCAAGGATTCGTACGGTCTCACGTTGCTCGATGAGTCGCTCGTCACGAGCGAGCTGGGCAAGGGCGCCAAGGATGCCACGCTGAAGATCGCGCCGCATTTCGACGTCAAGATGGAGCCCGATCGAGGCTACTACCTGATCCTCGCCGGCCGCGCCGACGCCAAGGCCCCGGCCTCGCAGTCGGCGACCGTGTCGCTCGAAGCCTCCGACGTCTCGATCGAGATTGCGTGGACGCCGGCGCTAGTCGGATCGGCACGGGCAACCGAACCGGCGACAGGCGAGCGACCCGAAACGCCGCAGACGACCGCACTCTCCAACGAGCCATGAACGAGCGAATAGGTCTCTACGGGGGCAGCTTCGATCCGATTCACTTTGGTCATCTCATCGCCGCGCGCGCGATCGGCGAGCAGCTCGACCTGGCTCGCATCATCCTGATCCCCTCCGGGCAACCCCCGCACAAGGCGCTCGGCCAAGTGAGTGATGGCACGCATCGCGTCGCCATGACGCGCCTGGCCGTCGAGGGCGATCCGTTCTTCGAGGTCTCCGACATCGAGATGCATCGCGCCGGGCCCAGCTATACATTGGATACGATCGCGTCCTTTCGAGAGCAACTCGGCGACGAAGCAACGCTGTTCTGGATCATCGGTGCCGATTCTCTGCCCGAGCTGCCGACTTGGTATCGCGTCGCCGATCTGGTTCGTGCCGCGACGATTGTGACGGCCGTTCGACCGGGCTGGGAGCCGCCCGAGACGGGTGTCCTGGCCCCGGCAGTCGGCGAAGCACCGGCCAAGGCGCTATTATCCAACTGCTATCCAACGCCGCCGATCGGGATCAGTGCGACCGATATTCGCGCACGAATCGCCGCCGGCCGATCCGCTCGCTATCTCCTGCCCCAGCCGGTTGTGTCCTATATCGACGCGCATGCACTCTACAGAAAGTGAAGAACCGGCGGGATGCCGGTGTCGCGCAACTACTTTGTACGAAAGAGGTTGTGGGTGTTCTCTCGCCTCCTGCTCCAGCAGCGCGGCATTTGATTATTGACCACCCCTTGTTCGAGTGGTATTAAAAGGTGGGTGTGGCAGTCGTCGCAATCATCACCCGGGTGCTAGCTCGGGAGGGTTGCTGTGCGTCGCAGCGCCAAGCGAAAGACGACTGCCCTGGCGGGGCGAAACCGCCCCGGCAGTGCTGGGAGATGGGTTTCTTCCGGTCGTCCGCCTCATGATGCCTAACGCCAGAGGTCGCGAGAACCGATGATGAGTTAGCGTCCAGTCTGTCCGACTGACGCTGCTCGAACCGTCGGATGCCGAACGGGGTACAAGGGTCGGACGCACGCGCGTCCGACGCTCGGCAAGGCTCGCAAGAGGGACCCAGGCCACATGCCGCGAGAACGAAGACGACTTTCTCAACGCCGCGCACAAGTCCTTTGCGGGATGCTCCTGGCTGGCGTTCTCTACGCCGAGCTCGAGCTCAACGCAGACTATGAGCCTGTTCTCGCCAGGGGCACGCCGGTGGTGTACGCCGCCGAGCAAATCACCGCCGACCCGTTCGAACGTTTGATTCGCCACGATCCCCTCGCCGCTCTGATCGAGGCCCGCCAGCGGCTCGTTCGCGAGTCGCGCGACTACGCCTGCAACTTCGTCAAGCAAGAGCGGATCGGCTCGGCCATCCGGGCGGAGCAGGAAGTCTCCGTCAAGTTCCGACCGCAACCGTTCAGTGTGATGATGCACTTCGTTCGCAATCCCGGGTTAGCTCAGCGTGCCATCTACATCAAGGGCAAGTGGACGGACGCCGATGCCGACGACCCGGCGCTGCGCGAGTTGGCCATCTGCCAGCCCGGCAAGGCCCTCGCGCTCATCCTGCCCAGCATCAAGCAGCCGATCAACGGGACGATGGCCAAGCGCACCTCCCGTCGCAGCATGGACGAGTTCGGTTTCGAGCGAGCGCTCGATTTGCTCATCAAGTATTGCACCATCGCCAGCGACCGCGGCGAACTCAAGCTCGAGTTCAAGGGCGAGAGCCACTTCGATGGGCGTCCGGTCTGGGTCATTCGGCGCGTCTTGCCCTACATGGAAGAAAGCGGCCGCTATCCCGATCACATCGCGAACGTCTACATCGACAAGGCCTATCATGTGCCGGTGGCGGTGTACTGTTATGCGGCGGACGACGACGACCCGATGAGTCTTCTCGGCAAGTACGAGTATCGCAACATTCGTTTCGATCCCGGCTTCACCGACAAGGACTTCGATCCTGCCTCCTACGGGATGTAGGCGATTGCACCTCTTCTTTTCCGCGGCTCGACGCGGGGTCTATGTTTGCGACTGATCATTCGTGCTTGCGCTCGAGGATCGCCCGGGATCGCGGACCACCGCCGCGCGGCGGGTCTATTTCTCGGGCGGCTGAAGCAAGGCACCGTCGACCGCGGTGCCGGTCGGCATGTCCGCGAACGGGTTGTGTTCCAGTGCCCCCGGCAAGACCCAGGCGGCGATGCCCGTGAGGATCGAGGCCAGGGCGATGGCGCCGAGGGCGCGCTTGAGGCTCAGTGACAGGCCGGCGAAGGGCCTGTCCGTCCAGACGATCACCGCCTTGACACCAGCGGGTATATTTGTCGGTACGCTGCGTAGCGAACGCGTCACGGATTCGAGGCTCCGCCTGCACCGGGGGATCAGTGCGAGCCGCTCGGGCGTGACGGCTTCGGTTTCATCTGACGCCTCCTCCTCCCCCTCTTTCGGCGCGGGCGTCTCGCCGCCGCCGCCGCCGCCGCCGCCGTCGGTGGCCGAGTCGAACGCCGCGTGTCCGTCCTCGGTCAGGGGGGCGGAGCCGGTGAACGAGACT
>CAYYPB010000394.1:0-3302 GCA_964473405.1 uncultured Planctomycetaceae bacterium | reverse complement strand
AACCGTTCACAGGGTTTTGCGGCATATGCTCGAAAAAGGCGGACTTTACTGTGGCACCGCCGTCTCGGCGGTGCGGCAAACACAGGCGAGACGCCTGTGCCACAGATCAGTTGAGCCCCCGTGAACGGTTACGGAATCCGCAAGGTCATGCCGGGGCGCAATCGCGTGGGGGAGTTCTTGACGAGGGTTCGATTGGCTGCGTAGATGTCCTTCCAGCGACCGGGCTGACCGTACATCTTCTTGGCAATGCTGTAGAAGCTGTCACCGGGCAGTACGCGGTAGGTTCTCGTGGAGCCGGCAGCAGCCGGGTTCCTCGCGGACACCGCGGACGGCTTGGCCATCTTGGGAGCGGGCCTGCCCGAAACCGTCTTGGCTTTGGCCGACGCAGGCGGTGCCGGAATCACTAGCACCTGACCGATCTTCAGGTTCCTCGGGCTCTTGACACCGGCGTTGGCTTTAAGGATGCGGGCAACCGACCTGCTCGTTCCATAGTAGCGAGTGGAGATGCCGGACAACGTGTCACCGGCCGCGATCGTGTGACGTCTGGGCCAAACGGCAACGGGCTTCTTCACCGCCGGCGGCCGAGTCGGGGTCGCGGCCTTCTTCGGCAATGCGCCGGCCGTCCGGCGCGGCTTCACAGCAGGTTTCACTTTCGTGCCGCCGACTCCGGGCTTCCTGGCGGGCCCGTGGACACCCGGCTTCGGACGGGGTCGCTTCTCGCCCGACTTGGGTGCCTTGGTGCCCAGCGAGTACTTCGGGCGAGCGCCTTTCGGTTTGCCGGTTTTCGCGGACTTCGGCCCAGCATTCGTGGCGTTCTGCTCCAAGTTTTTCTTCGTCGCCTCAACCAGAATGGAGGACGGCTCGGATCTGAGCCGCGTCGGTGGCTTGGGGCGGGCGGCGACAACGGTCGTACCGCCGGCCGGAGACCTAGCCGTGCCAAGCCCGGTGCTGCGAGGCTTGACGGGATGCGTGGCTCGACGATTCGCCGCATCAGTCCGGGCGGTCTTGCCTGGGCTGTACGACTTGCCCACCGGGCGAGCGGCGCGTCGTGCGGGCTTGTTCGGTTTGGAGACCGCCGGCCTGGCAGTGGGACGATTGCGGGGAGGACGAGCGGTTCTCTTCCCAGCGGACGCCGCGTCCGGCGAGACCGCCGAAACCTCGTTGAGCCGAGCGCCGGAAACCATCAGGAGATCGCTCTCGGAACGATCGCTCCCGTAGAAGAAATAGACGCTGGCAACCACGACGATCACGAGACCCGTGGCGATTCCGATTCTGGTTTCCGTGCCCATGACATCCTCCCTGACGAACTCGATCCGCAACCCCTGGGGCTCCCCCCAGTAATCCCGACCGACCCCCGGGGCGGGGGCCACTGGCAACGCAATCGCCAGCGGCCCCCGCCCGGGATCAGGGGCTTACGCCGCCTTCAGTTGCGAACGTCGGAGCAGGAACTGGCTCGCGACGCCGATCGAGCTATAGGTTCCCATCACCAGACCGATGATCAGAACGAAGCTGAAGCTGTGGATCCCGTATCCACCGAGAGTGTACATCGTAAAAACGCTGAGCAGCGAGGTCAACAAGGTCAGCACCGTCCTGGACAGGGTCTGACTGACCGAGTCGTTGACCATCTGGGGCGTGATCTCGGCATTCCGCCCGCGGTTCTCTCGAATCCGGTCGAACACGACGATCGTGTCGTTGACAGAATATCCGATGACCGTCAACAAGGCCGCGACCATCGGTAGGTCGATGCGGAAGCCGCGATCGATCATGAGCAAGTCCGCCAGACCCGGGACGTACTTGACGAGATAGTACGTCCCCGCAACGGCTCCCAGGGCGATGAGGACGTCGTGAATCAACGCTGTAACGGCCGCCAGGCCCCATCGGATGTTTCCGAAACGGAACCAGACGTAGAGGATGATCAACAGCCAGCTCAGCCCCAAGGCCAGATAGGCCTGGATCTGAGACTCCTGCGAGACTTGGTTGTTGAACTGCGTGATTTGCTTCAGCGACGTCTGGCGCTGGAGGGCAGCCTGGAGCAGCTCGACTTCGGGCTCGGCCAGGTTCGTCTGCCAGACGGCCGAGAGTGTGCCCTGCTCGTCGTCCACGGGGTAGTTTTCGTCCACGACGACGACCATGACGCGACTGTAGAGCTCGCTGCCGGGTGCCGACGGGGTGAGGCCGAAGACGCTGGACTCGCGCCAGCCGTGCTTCTCGAAGCCCGGCTGCAATCGCATGGACTTCAATCGCTCTTGGAGTACTTCGATCCGCTGCGGCGGTACCACATTGTTGAGGACCATCGCCACGCCGCCCTGCCAGTTCGTGAGTTCCACGCCGGCTGCCTCGCGGTCAGAGAGCTTGAAGCCCAACGACTTCGGATCGTTTTGGCGAATCGGCCCGTAGGGGACGTCGCCGATCTCCTTGTTGTGGGCCAGCTTGAACGTCAGGGCCGGTTGAATGTCGAGACTGGCCTCCATCGTTTCCATGATGGCCCCGACAACGACATCCTTGGCCGTTTCGCGGGTGACGACCGTGAAGGACATCCCCTCGGCAGCGTTCTCGGCAAAAGCCGCGTTCGACTGCACCTGGGCAGAGGCGATGGAGCCAGCAGCTTGTTCGAATCGCTCGGTCAGTTTCGTCTTGGCCGCTCCCGCCGTGAGCTTCACGTCGTCCTCGTCATAGTCCTTGAGGTAGACGGTCATCTCCTCGGATGCGGGATCTCCATACTTAACGGGGCTCACCTGGGCCAGGTGGCCATCCAGCGCCGCTCGCACGAAGGGGTCGAGCCGCGCGGCGGGGATGGCACGCGGCGTGAGCTTGACGGGCGTGTGCGCCCCTGCGACGCGATCGGCGGCCATGGCCTCGCCGAACGCGGCGATGGTCTCACCGGACCGAGCGAGTCGTTCTTCGATCGCGGCGGTCCGATCCTTGATGTTCATCGATGCCAGCTCGCCGCCGTCCTTGAGATCGATCTGCGCCGAGACGCCGCCGAGGAACTCGATATCGTACAGGTCACTCTTGTCCATCGAAGCGAAAGCGAAGATGCCGGCCACCAGCATGATCCCAGAAATCGCATAGAACACGCCGCGCCGGCCGACCCAATCGATCTTGGGCGAACCGATCAACCGCAGCATGGGCATCGTGGTCCGACCGCTGTGCAGCAAGCGTGCAATGAACATCAACAACATGAACCCGACGATCGCGGGCCCCATCGTCATGATGCCGCTTCCGAAGACCATCGCTACGGAGTGGGCGCGATCGGCCTCGGGCGTGGAGTAGTAGGCGAGCCCGTAGAACAGTCGTCGATG
>CAYYPB010000393.1:0-3306 GCA_964473405.1 uncultured Planctomycetaceae bacterium | reverse complement strand
CCGCGGGTCTCCCACGCGGCGCGTGTTCTCGGTCCACAGCATCTTTTCGTTCGACTTCGCGGTCTCGTTCACCCCCGGCTGGCACACGACGATCTCCCCGCCGTACTTCGTGGCGGGGGCGATCTTCAGCGGTTTCGCCATGGTGAGTACGTTGATCATCCTCATGCGATGGATGTTCAATCTCCAGCATCTCATCACGAGGAATCACCTGGAGCTGATGAACAAGATCATCATCGTGACCTCGATGATGGTCGGCTATGGCTATGCCATGGAGTTGTTCATGGCCTGGTACGGCGGTGTGGCGGTGGAGCGGTATGCGTTCATGAACCGAGCGCTCGGGCCGTACGCCTGGGCCTACTGGACGATGGTGACCTGCAACGTCGTGGTGCCTCAGTTGCTCTGGTTCAAGAAGATCCGCCGCTCGGTCTGGTTGATGTACCCGATCGTGCTGTTGGTGAACGTCGGCATGTGGTTCGAGCGGTTTGTCATTGTCGTGACGAGCCTGAGCCGCGACTATCTGCCCTCGAGTTGGGACCACTTCTCTCCCACGAAGATCGACGTCGGCCTGTTCGTCGGCAGCATCGGTCTGTTCCTCACGCTCATGCTGCTGTTCTGCCGATTCCTGCCGACGATGGCGGCGGCGGAACTGAAGGCCGTCTCGCCCGGCGCGCAGCCGTCGCACGGAGGTCATCATGGCTGAGCAAACCAGTAGGACTCTCGGCGTCGTGGGCCTGTACGATAGCGCCGACGACCTCATCCGCGCGGCCGCGAAGGTGCGCGATTCCGGCTTCAAGAAATGGGACTGCCACACGCCTTATCCCGTCCACGGCCTCGATCAGGCGATGGGCATGAAGGAGTCGCCCGTACCGTACGTCACGCTGGGAACCGGCCTCGTCGGGCTTCTCGTGGCGGTCGCCCTGACCGGTGGCTTGAGCGCGCTTCACTATCCGATTCGCATCGGCGGCAAGGCCCTGTTCAGTTGGCAGGCCTTCGTGCCCATCTACTTCGAGTTGTTCGTGCTGTTCGCGTCGATCGCCACGATGGGGTCCGTGGTGTTCTTCTGTCGATTGGGCCGTTGGCATTCGCCGCTTCACGACTCCGGCGTCATGCAAGAGATTACCTGCAATCGCTTCGCCATCGTCATCGAGTCGGAAGACTCGGATCGCAGCGATGATCGCCTGCGAAGCGTACTGAAGAAGACCGGCTGTCGCGACATTCGGCCGCTTGTAGAGTTCGACGAGGAGGGCGGCCCGATCGCATGAACACCAACGCATCGTCTGACAAGTCACCCGCCCCGCGCAAGTATTGGTCGCCCATGATGTACAAAGGCACTCTGGGCGCATTCGTCATCCTGGCGTTCGTCGTGCCGTTGGGCATGGCCGCGCTGCCGTTCGTGGAGTTCTTCAACGGCATGGCCGCCCAACCCAAGGCCAAGGCGCAGATGACCTACGGTCGCACCTACGACCTCATCGACGGGCGGGAACTGCTGACCGAACGCCCGCCGGTCGAGGGCACGATCCCACGCGGCTACGTCGCCTATCCGTTCGATCACATGGCGGCCACAGTCGAGGACGCCAAGAAGGTCGGCATGCTGTGGAACAATCCGCTGCCGCGCACCGGCGAACACATGCTCCGCGGACAGGCCCTCTACAACATCTACTGCATCGTCTGTCATGGCAAGCAGGGCCAAGGCGATGGCCCCGCGACTGGGCCCGACCGTTTTCCCGCTCCGCCGTCCCTGCAAACAGATCAGACGCGCGGCTACGCCGACGGAACGATCTATCACATCATCACCAAGGGAACAAAGAAGATGCCGAGCTACGCCGACAAGCTCGATCCGACCGAACGATGGCAGGTCATCCACTATCTGCGCGCTCTGCAGCGTGCGATGAATCCCAAGCCGGAGGATCTGCGCCCATGAGTCGCGATCGGGCACGTTCCATCGCCAAACGCATCCCCGCGCCGAAGCCCACGAGCGGCCTGACGCGGATCGCTATGTTCCTCATCGCCCTGGGGTTGTTGCTCTGCGCGGCCGCGCTCATGAGCCCGGTCGGCCGCGAGCGGTTCGGCTTCGGCTATGTGTGGGGCTATTCGCTGCTGTGGATGGTCGTGCTGGGTAGTTTGTTCTTCGTGGGACTCCAGCATCTGACGCATTCCATCTGGTCGGTCGTCATTCGGCGCATCGCCGAGGCGTTCGCCGCGCCGATGGGGCTGACGTTTCTGCTCTTCCTGCCGATCGTTCTGTTCGTCGTGTGGCCCGATACGTTTCCGGTATTCCCCTGGGCAAACGCGGAGGAAGTCCAGAACAATCACCTGCTGCACGAGAAGGCTCCCTATCTCAACGCGACGTTCTTCATGGCTCGCGCGGCGGCATTCTTCCTCATCTGGGTTCTCTTCGCGCGTTACTTCGTCGGTCGATCCCTTACGCAAGACCGCGGCGAGGGCGGCGTCGCCGCTTCGGTGGCGATGCGAAAGTGGGCGGCCCCGTTCGTGCCGATCTACGCCGTGACCATGACGTTCGCGGGCATCGACTGGCTGATGAGCCTGGATCCGCTCTGGTTCAGCACGATCTTCGGCATCTACGTGTTTTCCGGCATGGTCCTCTCGGCCCTGTCCTGCATCACGATCGCCACGGTGAAGCTGCGGCAGTCCGGCCGCTTGGGGTCGGGCGTTGTCACCGACGAGCATCTCTACAGTCTCGGCGCGCTGCTCTTTGCATTCACTTGCTTCTGGGCCTACATCGCGTTTAGTCAGTACCTATTGATCTGGTACGCCAACATCCCCGAGGAGACGGGCTACTTGTTCCTGCGGCTCAAGGGCGGCTGGCTGGGGGTCAGCGTGGCGCTGGCCATCGTGCGATTCGCCGTGCCTTTTCTGATCCTCCTGGGGCGTCATGCCAAGATGAATCCGCGCATGCTCGTATGGGTGAGCGTGTTGATCTTGGCGGGGCAGCTTCTCGATTTGTATTGGCTCGTGATGCCGGAGTTGTATGGCAACGGGCCTGTCTTCGGTTGGCAAGAGTTGGGCCCGCCCGTGCTGATGTGCGGGGCTCTGCTGTGGGCGGTGTCGCGTTTCTTCAGCCGTCACGCACCGGTTGCCGTGGGCGACCCGTTGATTGAAGAGTCGTTGCGGCTTCACCTGTAACTGTGGCACAGGCGTCTCGTCTGTGATTTCGTATTGTGGCACAGGCGTCTCGCCTCCGATTTCGTGTTGTGGCACAGGCGTCTCGCCTGTGATCCCACCGGCGGGACGCCGGGGGCACAGGGGTGGGGGGCCATCCCCCCTGGGGGGGGGGGGCGGGCTGTC
>CAYYPB010000392.1:0-3306 GCA_964473405.1 uncultured Planctomycetaceae bacterium | reverse complement strand
AGTGTGTACAGACGGGCGTCGTCCTGCGACTCCTGCTTGATCATCTGGAGCTCGCGGCGGAATCGCTGGACGAGCGGCTGCCCGCGATCCGCACGCACGACGACGACATCATCCTCGGCGTCAAGACCTTGCAGAGCTTGTTGGCGTTGAGTCCTTCGATGAGTGAGCTGGCCCGCTACTGCACGAAGCAGCGATTGCGAGGTGTTCTCGTCACGACCACGAATGTCCTCTCCGCCACGACTGTCGTGCAGTCGCGCTTCTTCGCGCCCGCCGTCGGCATCGACGAGGATCCCGTCACCGGCAGCGTCCACGGCCCGTTGGGGCTCTACTTGCTCGACAACGGCGTAGTATCGCTCGTCGATGGGCGGGCGGATTTCCACTGCGGCCAGGCCAAGGCCGGCGGCCGGGCGGGGCTCGTTCGCGTCGTCGTCGCCGATGACGGCACGAAACGAGGTGTTCGCATCGGCGGCAACTGCATCACCACCATGAGCGGCGTCATTTCACGATTGCCGAAGAAGTAGCCTGCCATCGCCGCAGTGCCTCCACGCAGCGAGCCGCGGGCTTCAGCCCGCGCGGACGTTCCCACCGAGGGATCGTCACTCTGCTCCGAGCCTCCGCGCGGGCTGAAGCTTGCGGCTCGTTACGCGGAGGGCCGCCGACCCGCGCGGCGACCGTCCATCAAGAACGTGATTCGCGACATCGTCCTAGCGCTGACCATTCGCTCCATCGTTTTCTTGGCCTCACGTAGAGCCGTGCGCCGCGTGATATGCGAGATGACGATATGTTCGTTATCAAGCTTCTCCACGATCCGGGCCACGTCGCGGACGTGCATGTGATAGCCCGCCCGGGCTCTCTGGATGTGCTCGGGGTCGAAGAACGTGCATTCCAGAATGATGACCTTCGCCGACTTCACAACGTCCAGGTCGAGCCAGTCGCCTTCGGCCGTGTCGCCGCAAAACGCCACGAGGGGCTGCTCGACGGTGTACTCGATCTCGACGCCCTGCTTTTTGAGCGCCACGAGCTCGGGCCCGGTCTTGCCGTCGAACTCACGCCGTAGCTTGCGCCGAACGTCGATCACGGCGAAGCCCAGCGCGGCGACGCCATGATTGACGGCGAACGTGCGGGCGAGCAGGCCCCTACGCAACTCGAAGTCCTCGCCCGGCTTCATGCCCACGATGCGAGCGGGGGAAACGTGCCCCTCGATGCCTCCCCAGACCCTGACGAGCGCCTTGATCGGCTCGACGAGCGCGACGGGGGCAAGCACGCATCCGGCCGCGTTGCCTACAAAGTTTCGCTGGCTAAAGTAGTAGGCGAGGCCGGCGGCATGATCCATGTGTCCGTGCGTGAGCAGGACGTGATCGATCGGCAGTATCTCCGCCGGAGCCTTGCCGACATCGAAACACACGTTGAGTTCAGGCGCGGCGATCACCGTTTCCTCGCCGGCGAGGCTGTAGCCGATGAGGCGAATGTCGCCGAGTTGATGTTCCACGAGGCGTCTGCTCACGGGGGTTCCTTCACTATCGCTTCACGCGGCAGGATGCCTCTCGCGCGGAGCTATCCAAACAACTCACAGCCGCGCGACCTGCGCGGGCTCGGCTCGGGGCCGGGAGTGTAAGCCAGGAGCGAGTTTGCCAGAAGTTGGCTCGCATTTTTTTTCTTGACATACAGCCCATGGGGCCTACAGTCTCGCCCAGTACAAGATGTTGGGGCGTGTTGCCCCCAGTGCCTCTTGGCATGGCGATGAAATGCGATGCCCGTTCTGCAAAGAGCATAAAGACAAGGTCATCGACTCTCGCGCCACCGAGGGTGGAGTGGTCATTCGGCGGCGGCGACGTTGCTTGGCGTGCGATCGACGGTACACCACGTACGAACGCGTCGAAGCAACGAGCAAACTACTGGTCGTCAAGAAGGATGGGACGCGGGCACCCTATGAACGGGAGAAACTCTTCAGCGGTGTGCAACGGGCTTGCTGGAAACTGCCGGTCAGCTCGAAGCGGATCGAGGCCCTTGTCGACGATGTGGAAGAGCAACTTTTCAAGAGATTCGATCGCGAGGTGCCCAGCTCGCACGTCGGCCAGATTGTCTCCGTTCGGCTGCGAGAAATCGACAAAGTCGCTTACCTTCGGTTCGCGAGCCTGTATCATGAGTTCCAGCTCGTCGACGACTACATCCAGGAGGCGCAGGACATTCTCGAACACGACCAGCGCGATGTCGCCGGTCAACAGGATCTGTTTCAAGATGAACAGTGATCAAACTGCCAAGGATGGCTCGATCCGCGTCCTGAAACGCGACAACAGTATCGAACCGTTTGACTTTCCTAAGTTGCTAAACTGCATCAGCAACGGGTTCTATGCCAGCGGCGAGACGCACGACCGGAGGTCGGCCACGTCTCGCGGATTGGCCGAGGCCGTGCATGCGTACCTCAGCAAGATGCACCCCGACTCGGCCGTCCCATCGGAGCATCTTGCCGAGCTTGTCGAACTCGTGCTAAGCCAGACCGGCCACACGGCGGCAAGCATGGCCATCAAGCAACACGACCAACTCCGCAGCCAACATCGACGATGGATCAGAGTCGCCCATCGTCGCGGCCGCGAGGGACGCTTCGTCCAGAAACGATGGAACAAGAGCAGGCTCGTCGAGCATCTCCGAGAGGATCACGCGCTCGACGCTCCGGCGTCGCGGATGATCGCCAGCCGCGTCGAGCAACTCATCTTCAACTGCGGCCTCAAGGTCGTCACGACGGGCCTCGTCGAGGAGATGGCCGCCAGCGAGCTGCTGGCCTGGGGTTTGCTCCCAGGTGCCCTCGTCGTGAAGAAGCAGCGACGCCGGCAGGGATCGCCGAAGGTCAACGAGGCGAGCGACCAAGCGTAGGTAGGATAGAATCGAGGCGCGGCTGGAAGCGCGCTGCGGCGGAACCTTTCAAGGACGATACGCATCGGAGGCAGGTTCCGCCGCTCTTTTGTTGTTCCGGCATCCTCGACGCAAGGGCTTGCGACGACGAGGCACCGCTTCGACGTCGCAAGCGAGCAAGAAGGACGCTTGCTCTATCCGAACCCGAGTGTGACGGATCACGAGAGCCTGTCGCAGAGCTGTGTCCGATTCCGAGCGCCACGGCAGGGCATTCCAGCTCGCGACAGGCTTCTCTTATCGCCGGCGATCCCCTGCCACATCCCCCCGCCTCGCACGATAAAGCTTGCCGTTTGGCGTTCACGCCCCCAACAGCGCCAAGTCCTGGATCGAACGCACCCTCATACGACGAACGCCAATACCCACGCTGGGCGACTGCGACGCCTCCTCATTGCCGCC
>CAYYPB010000391.1:0-3315 GCA_964473405.1 uncultured Planctomycetaceae bacterium | reverse complement strand
GTGGCCCATGTCCTTTGGACATGGGGGAGGCGATGATGTGCGAGCATGAAGGCCCAATCATCGTCTCCCCCACCTCCAGAGGAGGTGGGCCACCCACGCTCTACGGGACATGGGCTCGGTGCCCGAGGCGATAGGCTGGGGGGAACACTGGGCCTTGGGCACGCGTGCCAACAAGCCAAACCGACACGACCCCCTTTTGGATATTTGCAGAATAAGCCCAACTCCAGTTATGGTTATTTCGCGATTAAGCCCAAGCGGACTTCGGCTTGTTCGCTGAATCGACCCTGGAACACGACGCTTTTGATCGGTGGCACGCGGCCCATGACCGATACTCAGTTTCGCCCCATCATCGGCCTCGAGATCCACGTGCAGCTCTTGACGCGGACGAAGATGTTTTGCAGCTGCGCCGTGGAGTTTGCGGCCGAGCCGAATAGCCGGGTGTGTCCCGTCTGCATGGGGATGCCGGGGACACTTCCCGTGATGAATCGGGCGGCGTTTGAGCATTCCGTCGTCGCCGGGATCGCCTTGGGCTGCGAGGTCGCCGCGTTCACCAAGTGGGACCGCAAGAGCTACTACTACCCGGACATGCCCAAGAACTATCAGATCAGCCAATACGATCTGCCGCTGGCGGCGGGGGGGCGGTTCGAGATACCCACGGCCGACGGCGGGCTGAGGGCGGTTCGACTCATCCGCGCCCACCTCGAAGAAGACGCGGGCAAGAACATCCACGCGGGCAAGGGCCATACGCGCGTCGACCTGAATCGCGCGGGCACGCCGCTGCTCGAAATCGTCACCGAGCCCGACCTCGCCGACGCCGAGGAGGCATACACTTTCTGCGTCGAATTGCAGAGGCTTGTGCGGCACCTCGGCATCTCCGAGGCGAGCATGCAGAAAGGGCACATGCGTTTCGAGCCCAACGTCAATCTCGCCATCACGCACGACGGGCGCGAATATCGAACGCCCATCAGCGAAATCAAGAACCTCAACAGTTTCCGAGCGGTCCGCGGGGCGATCGACTACGAACTCGTGCGGCAGCGCCGGGCCTGGGAGGCCGACCCCGACTACACGCTCGAGAAGGTCGGCAAGATGAACTTCGGCTGGAACGACGAACGGGGGATGACCGAGTTTCAGCGCGGCAAGGAGGAGTCGCACGACTATCGCTACTTCCCCGACCCCGATCTTGTGCCGGTGACGACGGACGCAGCGCTGCTCCAACGGCTCGGTGAGCGCGTCGGCGAGGTGCCCGTCGCGAGGCAGCGCCGTTTCATGCAGGACTGTGGCATGACGGCGAAGGACTGCGAGATCGTTCTGGCCGACCGGGCTACGGGCGATCTCTATGAGCGTGCCTTGACAGCCGGTGCGAGCGCCAGAACGTTGACTAAGCAGTTCGTCGGCATCTGGAACAGCCTCGCCTCGGCAGCCGAGACGACTGTCGGTGGATTGGGCATCGCGGCGAACACGGTCGCCGAACTGGCGGGGCTCGTCACCGATGGAACGGTCAGCGCCACGGCGGCGGCGCAAGTCGCCGGGCGGATCTGCCTGACACGCGATCAAGCGACTGCGCCTGTGATCGACATCGCGCGGGAGTTGGGGCTCATTCAGGAACGGGACGAGGGTGCCTTGCTGGGGTGGGTCGAAGATGCCTTCGCCGCCAACCCCAAGGCGATTGCCGACGCCCTCGGTGACAACAAGAACAAGGCCAAGGCCGCTCCGAACTTTCTGCGCGGCCAGGTGATGCGCATTTCCAAGGGCAAGGCCGACCCGCGTTTGGCCGGGGAACTCATCGACCAGCGGCTAGCCGCGCTGAGATCGGAGCCGTCATGAACGAGCCCCCGCTGCCGCCGACCGAACCGACGCAGCAACAGCGAAACTGGGCCATGCTCGCACACCTGTCGGGCCTGGCGTGCATGGTGCCGTTCGGCAATGTCATCGGGCCGCTGTTGATCTGGCAGATCAAGCGGCACGAGCTTGGCGAATTCGTCGGTGCTAACGCGCGGGAGGCGCTCAACTTTCAGATGACGTTCGTGATTGCAGTCGCGTTCTTCATGTCGGTTTCTTGCCTTCCCATCCCCGGTTTTGGGCTCATCGGCCCGATCTTCATTCCGATCGTCGTTCTGCTCGACGTTGTGATGTGCGTCATCGCCACGATTCGGACGAATCTCGGGATCGTCTATCGCTACCCGTTTGTGTTCCGCATGTTCTGAGCGGGTGCGGTTGCTCGCAATCTCGCACCGACTGAGCAATCGAACGGCCGCGCGGGCTGAAGCCCGTGGCTCGTTCGTGCTGTCGAACCCATCGACTGCAATGACGCTACAATCCCGACCATGTTCGGACGGCTGACCAAATGGTTGTTTGGCGGCAAGGCTCGGCGGCGTGCGGCCCTGCTCGGCGAGCCTTTTCCGACGGATTGGCTTGCGCCGCTGCGACTTGCGGTGCCTCTCGAGGAGCGACTGAGCGAGGACGAGCGGTCGCGGCTTCGCGATTTCGTTCGCATCTTCATCGCCGAGAAGCAGTTCGTCGGTTGTGGGCTCGATGTCACCGATGAGATGAAAGTCACGATCGCGGCCGGGGCGTGCGTGCTGCTGCTGGGCATCGAACACCTCGACGTGTTCCCCCGTCTTCGAGAGGTCATCCTCTATCCGCACAACTGGTCCGACTCCGTCGAGGCCATCGGGCCCGACGGGCGGCGTTATGAGATTCGCAGCTCGCGAGCAGGCGAGGCTTGGCGACGCGGGCCGGTCGTGCTGGCCTGGAACAGCGTCGAGCGTTCCGTGGCCTCGCCGTGCGATGGCTACAACGTCGTCACGCACGAGTTCGCCCATGTCATCGATATGCAAAGCGGCATCGCCGATGGGATTCCGCCGCTATCGACGCGAGCAGAACACGATGCATGGACGCGGGTCTTCTTTCGTGAGTTTGAGGCGTTCGTGCAGGCCGACCGTGGCGGGGGAATGACCTTCATCGACCCTTACGGCGCGACGCATCCGGCGGAGTTCTTCGCGGTGGCGAGCGAGCATTTCTTCGAACAGGCCCAGCAACTCTCGATGCACCATCCCGAGCTATTCGCACTGCTCAAGGCGTTCTACCGTCAGGACCCCCTGCGATGGAAAGCGGCCGCCAAGCGAAGTCGTTGGCGGCCGCGTGGGGGGAGCGGGAATTGGTGATGCGGAGCGGGCGACCCACGGCTGGGAAGCCGTGGGCTTTGGATCCTAACCGAACGTAGCCCGCCGCTCCTTAGCATTGACAGCCGCCTGCTTCTCCGCCACAGCCGCCGCCCCACGCCCTCTATCTGTGGCGCGCTCTCACGTATCAATG
>CAYYPB010000390.1:0-3340 GCA_964473405.1 uncultured Planctomycetaceae bacterium | reverse complement strand
GAAGACAAAAGGGGCTTGCGCGGTCAGGCGGCGCAAGATGCCGACGGCTGCGAACGGCAGTACCTTGCACATGGCCTCGGGCACGCGGCGAATGGCGACGGCCCAGCCCGCGTTGCAGGCGTATTGCGCGGCGATGAAGAACGCCGCTCCCAGCCCTACGCCGAGCAGACCGTAGCTGACCAGCAGAAGATTGG
Organism: uncultured Planctomycetaceae bacterium; assembly: GCA_964473405.1. Taxonomy (GTDB): domain Bacteria; phylum Planctomycetota; class Phycisphaerae; order UBA1845; family UTPLA1; genus CAYYPB01. The sequence continues at coordinate 3,146 of CAYYPB010000390.1, read as the reverse complement.
CCCACGTGCGATCAGGTGCCGAGAAGGCACCGATGAGCAGCGTCGCCGCCGCGACTAGCGCGAAGGCGTTGCATAGATGCCGGATTCGTGGCGACAGCGCGATGTCGGACGATGCTGGCGTCATGGTGTTGTGTCTCCGAAGGTCGGCACCGCGGGCTGGAGATCAGGCTCAGAGTCCGGTTGCGCGTCGGATTTCGTATCTGGCTGGGTGGCCGGGGCCGGCTGCGAGGCGACCGGGCGGCGCTGAAGCGAGCGGACGTGAGCGACTGCGTTCCAGCGGTCGTCCCGCGAGAGCTGGCCTGCGTGAGAGGGCATATTCCCCTGGCCGTAGGTCAACACATGAAAAACCTGGCCGTCCTTCATCTGTCGGGTGTTGTCGAGGAGTAGTGATGGCGGCGGTGGAAAACCGCGCTTGGCGACCGGACCGTCGCCTTCGCCCGCCGGGCCGTGGCATTGCTGGCAGAATCTGGAGAACACCAGCGCGCCGCGTTGCAACGCCGCGGCATCGTCCAGCGGAAACGGGCTGTGCAATTCGTCGCCGGCGCGCTGGGCATCTTCGGGCGTCGCCTGATAGTGCAGCGGCATCAACCCGCGAGCGATCGAGCCGGCGGGGGGCTGCTGGAGCGTCTTGCCATCGCGGAAGTTCGCATTGGGGGCGAACGCGTCGTAGGCGATCGAGTGTGCCATGTCGGGCATGAACTCGTAGTTGGGCCGCGAGAAATCGCGACCGGCCGTCCAGGTAAGCAGCAAGGACATGATCAGTCCCGCCAACAGAATGACGTCGATCCGACGAAGGGACATCACGCGGGCTCCTGTTCGACACGCTCTTCGACATGGACGACATGGTGCTCTTCGAACAAGGCATTCGCTCGATCGAGGTCGAACGCCGCGTCCGTTTGCTCGATAATCAGGGCGAAGCGATCATCCGTGACCCCTTCGATCGGCAGCTTCGCTCGTCGTCCGGGCAACAAACGCCGTCCGATGAGGAAGGCGATCACCGTGCCGACGCCGGCAAAGAGGACCATGACCTCGAACGTGACCGGCACGAATGCCGGCAGCGAGTTCCACGGTTTGCCGCCGACGTCGATCGGCCAACTCTGAGCCGTCGTCCAAAACTCGAACCAGACTTTGAGCCCCGCGCCGGCGAGACCCAACGCGAAGCATATCCACGGCAAGCGCGAGGGCCGCAGGCCCATGGCCGTGTCGAGGCCGTGTACCGCGTAGGGCGCGTACACGTCCGCGATCTTCATGCCGCTGTCGCGGACCGCTCGAGTGACCTCGAGAATGTCTTCCTCGCGATTGAAGACACCCAGCAGATAGCGGCGATTCTCACTTAGTTTGGTGTGATCCACGTCCATAACTCAGCACGCCTTTGACTTCGCCCATGGCGATCATGGGAACGAAGCGACAGAACAACAGGAAACAGGTGAAGAACAGGCCGAAGCTTCCGGCCAGGGTAGCAAGCTCGATCGAGGTCGGCGTGTAGTCGGCCCAACTGGCCGGTAGAAAGTCGCGGTGCAGCGAGGTCACGATGATGACGAACCGTTCGAACCACATGCCGACATTGACGAAGAGCGACAGCACAAACACGGCGGCGAAGTTCTCGCGGACCTTCTTGAACCAGAAGAGCTGCGGCACGATGACGTTGCAGCTCACCATGATCCAGTACGCCACGGCGAACGGACCGAAGGCCCGATTGATGAACGCGAACTGCTCGTATTGATTGTTCGAGTAGGCGGCGATGAAGAACTCAGTGCCGTAGGCGAGGCCGACGAGACTGCCGGTCAGCAGGACCATCTTGCACATCGCGCCGACGTGGCGGACGGTGATGTAGTTCTCGAGGCGCATCGTCTTGCGAGCGATGAGCATGAGCGTCAGAACCATCGCCATGCCGGAGAAGATCGCCCCGAGGACGAAGTAGGGCGGGAAGATGGTCGTGTGCCAACCGGGAATCACGGCCGTGGCGAAGTCCCAACTGACGATCGTGTGGACCGAGACGACCAAGGGGGTGGCGAGCCCTGCCAAGAGCAGATAGACCACTTCGTAGTGGAGCCAAGTGCGGTAGGAACCGTTCCAGCCGAGGCTGAAGAAGCCCATGATGCGTTTGCGCCAGAACGTCGTCGCTCGATCGCGGATCGTCGCGAGGTCGGGGATCAGGCCGATGTACCAGAACACGAACGAGATCGTGAAGTAGGTCGAGATGGCGAAGAAGTCCCAGACCAGCGGCGAGCGGAAGTTGATCCACAGCGAACCGCGCAGGTTAGGGTAGGGGGCCATCCAATAGGCAAGCCACGGACGCCCCATGTGAATCAACGGGAAGATGCCGGCGCAGATGACGGCGAAGATCGTCATCGCCTCGGCGGCGCGATTGACCGACGTGCGCCACTTCTGCCGCACAAGGAACAGGACCGCCGAGATCAGCGTTCCGGCGTGGCCGATGCCGATCCAGAAGACGAAGTTGGTGATGTCGAACGCCCAGCCGACCGTATTGTTGAGCCCCCACGTGCCGATTCCCGTGGCGACCTGGTAGGTGACCGCGATCGTGCCGAGCAGCAGAACGCTGATGGACGCCGTGATGGCCATCCACCATAGGCGCGTCGGCTTACCTTCGAGGACCCCACAGATGTCGTGGGTGACGTCGGCGAGCTGCTTATTGCCGTCGATGAGCGGCACGCGCTCGATCGTGTTCACACTAGCCATGACTTGCTGAATCCTCTGCTTCGGGGCGATTGCGCACCAGGCTCAGATATCCGACCGAGGGACGCACGTTGATCTCCTCGAGTACGTGGAAGTGCCGACCGCCGGCAATCAGACGCGAGACGCGACTATCGGGATCGTTCGTATCGCCGAAAACGATGGCCCCCGCGGGGCAGGACTGCTGGCAGGCGGGTTGGATGTCGCCGTCGGCCAAGACGACGCCGCGCCGCTTCGCCTCGATCTTGGCTTCCTGGATGCGTTGAACGCACATCGAGCATTTTTCCATGACCCCGCGAGAGCGAATCGTCACATCGGGGTTGAGGGTCATGTTTTGTAGCACGTCGTCATGCGGATAGTCGAACCAGTTGAACCGACGCACCTTGTAGGGGCAGTTGCTCGAGCAGTAGCGCGTGCCCACGCCACGGGTGTAGGCTTGCTGATTTGCCAGC
>CAYYPB010000389.1:0-3349 GCA_964473405.1 uncultured Planctomycetaceae bacterium | reverse complement strand
CACACACGCCCACCAGCACATCTTCCTCCCCGTGCTCACTGCAGCGCGGGAGGTAGCAGAAGGGAAACGCGACGATCCGATGGCCGCGCCGGGCCAGCTTGGTCGTGATCTCCGGCTCCATCGCAAAGCCACGGCTGACGAGATCGATATCCAGTGCCACCTCTCGCCGCATCATCTTGTAGCAGGTGTTCATGTCGGTGAGACGCAGACCGTTGAGTGAGTTGCATAGCCCATTGAGGAATCGATTGGCCCAATAGGTAGGCGTAAACCAATGCTGGCGGTTGTTACCGGAGAACCGACTGCCGTAGGCAATGTCCGACCGGCCGCTGCTCACGCACCGCAACATCGGCAACAGTTCGACGGGTTCGAGCTCGTCATCGGCATCCTGAATCACGACGATGTCGCCGCGTGCCTGGTCCAGTGCCGTCCTGACGGCGGCCCCCTTGCCACGGTTGTCGGGATGGAAACACAAGCGGACGTCAGAAGAGGGCCTCAACAATCGGAGAATCTCCGTCGTCCCGTCCGTCGAACCGTCATCCACGATGATGATCTCCGTCTGGACGCCGAACGGCACGCGACGAACCTTGTCGAGGATACCGCGCAGCGTGTTCTTCTCGTTGTAGACGGGAATCAAAATAGACAGGACGGGAGAATCGACGGGCAGCCCGCGCAAGGCCGATGCCTGATCGTCGGCCGCCACCGTCGCAAGGCGACCGAAGCCGCGTCGGCTGGAGGCCGGCGATCGCTCGCGCGGTTTATCGGACAGTGCGGAGTTCATTCCGGTTGCGGACATGCATCCCATATCGACCGAAGCGAGCAGTCGGCCGATAAGAGAATCAGAATCCGCGAGAAGAAAACGGCCACCTCCCGAGCCGCCTCGAATACCGTGCGACGGCCCGCATCGCCCCCCAAGGCAGCCTGACGCCGCCTGGAGCCTCGATGAACTTCCTCGACACCCACCACAGTGCGACGGGCCTCCAGGCATCGCCGACCCCGCTCCATGCTGATCGCGGAACGTCGCGCTGGCCCTGGCGGAGCATCCTGCTGGCCATCATCCCGTTCGCCCTGCTCGCGGGGAGCCTCGGCGACTGGCTCATCTTGACCCCGGACACGTTCGCCTATCTCCAAGCCGCCCGCGGCATCCACGAGACAGGACACCTGCCCGACGCGCGGCTCATCGCCCCGCCGCTGTTCCCCCTCATCCTCGCCCCCTTGATTTCGCTCGGCGACCTGCCGGCACTCGCCGGACGGATTCTCCTCACATTGGGATGGGCGGCTTCCGGCGTGTTAGCGTACCAGTTGTACCGGCGCGAGCTCGGCCGCTGGCCCGCCTGGATCGTCGGGCTCTTCGTCGCCACACACTCGGCCATGCTCTTCCAGAGTGCCACGCTGCTTAGCGAACTTGTCTACATGCCGCTGTCGTTGGGTGCGCTGGTGGTATTCTCTCGTTGGCGGGACGACCGACGTGTTGCCGCCGCCAGCCTGCTCGTCGGCTCGTTGCTCGCGATCGCCACGATCATGACGCGATCGATGGGTATCATGCTGCTGCCGGTCGGCGCGCTTGTTCTGTTGATGCAATCGAGCCCATCGTGGCGAGGTCGGCTGCTGCGCACCGGGGTCTTCACCTCGCTCGCACTCGTCGTCGTGTTCGCGTGGAACCACCGAGAGAATCGGTATCCGGTGGACAGCTCTTACGGCAGTTTTCTTGCCAAGGCCCGCTCGGTTGAGCAAACCGACGCGACCGGCCTGCAACTGCAAGTCGAACGGCTCGCCCACTTCGGAGGCCAGCGCCTTCGCGAGATCACCGCTGTCGTCCTACCGCGTCGCGTCTGCTGGGGGCTGCTCGCATCGCCCTGGGGAAGCTGGATCCAATGGGCCGCCGGCGGCATCGTCGTGGGCCTCCTGTGCCTTCGCGTCCTCCGCAAGCGCACGCCAGCCGAAGCCTACGCCCTGCTGCTGTTGGGCCTACTCGCCATCTGGCCGTTCGACGAAGGCGTTCGATTCGTGCTGCCTTTGGTGCCGATCTTCGCCGGCTCGCTGATGTGGGCGATGCTGGAAGCTTGGCGATGGGCGAAGCGGCGACGCGTGACGCACGCGGGCGCGATCGCCTGCGCTTGTGCGATCGCCCTCGGTTTCGCCGTCGAATTGACCGTGGCGCGTGGCCGATTCGACGATGCACGGCGCAAGTCAGTTGCCCGCCTGGCGGAAGTGAGGAGCCTGGCCGATCGCTTCCGTCGATACTCTCCGCCGGACGCGGCGATGCTCTGCGTGACGCCCGATGGCGATGCCAGCAAGACGCGCCTCACCGGCGCGGCCTACATGGCCCGCGTCCAGGTGGATCGGTACCTCGATGTCTACGACACGGACCTGTCCGATCTACCCTCGCTCCAGGGAACCTGCGCGTGGGTCCACAACACGCTGGCCGCTCAGGCCGAGGTCATCTGGGGCAGGCGCCCTCAGTTCGAGGTGGGTCACTTCGCCGTGTTCATGCCGGAATCGCCCCACGCCGGAACGCCACTCGCAAGAAAGCCCGCGACACCGACCTTTCGCCAGTGAGACCGCAGGCTCTCGTGTTCGTGTCAAGCTTAGGTTTCAACCATGGGCTGCCGTCTGTGCTACCAGCGGCGGTGCCGTCGGATGGGGTGGTGCGATCGTCGATGCGGTCGGTGGATGCTTCGACGAGGGTGGTGATCGCGGCCGATGCTGAAGCTGAAGCCGACGCGAGGGCTATGCGATGTCCTGCGGAAGCTTCGGTGATGCCGCTGGGGACGGTACGACCGACGGACGACGTGGCGGCGGTACTGCGTTCGTCGATGATGCGTGCGTCGAACGTGATAGCCGCCTCCATAACGGCCATACGACGAACTACCGCAGCGCGAATAGCCGCCGCAGCCCCCACAGGCCTCGGCCGCTTGTGTGGCAAATGCCGAAACGGCCAACGCGGCGGCCACCCCAATGGGAAGCCTCAGTTTTCGTGCAATCATCGGATGCTCCTTGTCTGTACGGCGGAATGGTTGCCGCGCGAAGACCCGCCCGTGGATTCTCCGCACGGTACCGACCCACAGGGGCCGGCAGAGACTCCGACACGCCGGCAAGAAGAAGGTTAGTCCCCGCGCCCGGTTTTTCTCGGGTTGAACTTCGCCACGTTTCGTGGACACGGTGTTAGAAGACAGCCGGTTTTCTCTGGGTTTCGCCAGAAGACCGCCCTGGTTTCTTGAGTTCGCGGTGGGGCTGACGATATCATGACCCCAAGGTCGTGGAGACGAAGGAAGCATTTCTCCTTCACCCCAAACCGAGTGACCGATCGCCAGGCCACCCCAAACCGAACCGCGACCGTAAGGGAGTGACC
>CAYYPB010000388.1:0-3356 GCA_964473405.1 uncultured Planctomycetaceae bacterium | reverse complement strand
AGCGCCGCTGAGCTCGCCGAGACGCTAGGCGGGCTGATAGTCGAGGATCTGTCCGTTCGGCGACAAGTGGCGGCGGATGTAGGGTCGCTGCGGGCCGTCGCCGATGAACTGGAAGAGGATGTCCGGCCGGTCGGACATCACACCGGCGGCCGTCATGATCGCTTCGAACGGGTGAGAAAGGCCCATGTTGCCTGCGTACTGGACGACGAACTTGCTGTCGGGATTGTGCTGCTGGCGGAAGGTCGGGTTGGTCTGTGGCCATGCGAGGCGAGCCGGGTCGAAGCCGTCGTGGATCGTCAGGAGCTTCTCTGCCGGAACGTCACGCGAGGTCGCGATGTGGTCGGTGATGCCCGTGGAAATCGAAACCACGCGTACCGCGTCACGCATCACCCGCGTGTCAGACTTCAGCCAGCGGCGATAGAGAAACGAACCGTCCGACACCTTTCCCAGAGCGGCGGCGAGGTCGGGATAGAGGTCGTACACCTTGTAGACATAGGGGCAATCATGTAATCGTGCGATCCGCCGCGCGATCGACGCACCTCGTGGTGGGGCGGTTGTGCCGATGACGAGGTCGACACGAGGCAGGCGACGGGCAGCCCTCATGGCCCGACGCCCAAAGGCGGCGAAGCCCAGGGCTCGACGAAACAATCCGCGCCGTCCCACGGCGGGCCGGTCGACACGAATGACCCGTACGCCCTGGACAACCTCTGCCGAGGGATAGACGACGGCCGGATCGTGCCATGCACGGTTGCTGGTGATGACGCTGATGTCCAGGTCGCCCCGCAGCTCGGCGATGCGTGAGAGGTGGTCAGTCGCGACGGTAGCGCTGGCGCAGATGTCGGGGTGATAGAACTCATTGACGAACAGGATGTGTTTCTTGCCGCTCATCAGAGGCGCTCGCGCAGCTCCTGGCAGAGTTCCTCCAGCAACTGCGATCGCTCGTCGTCCAGTCGGGCCGCGTCGGCCATCGTGAAGCTCACCGTCATCTGATCGTCAATGGCGAGTTCCACGACGCCGGGTTCGGCCTCGACGCTCTCAGGGCCGTACGGATCGAGCCACTCGAACCGCTCATCGCCGCGAGCCAGGATGATACGCCGGCAGCCCATTTCCTCAGCGGCAACCGCTGCCGCGCGAAGGAGCCCCGACTCGTCGTCGGCCTGGCGGATCTTCAACCGTGCAAGGCCCATCGCCGCGTGCAAGACTCTCGTCTCCTCGCGGCCGGACCATCGCGCGGCCCATCCGCCCCATTCGAGGTAGCCCAGTACGCGGGCACTGAAGAGCGCGAGCAGCGCGACGCCGGCGATACCCAGGCCGATGACGAACTGGTCGGCGATGGCCACCGCGATGCACACGAGCGAGACGAGAATGCTGGCGACGTAGATTTGGATCGCCACGGCCGAGGGCGAGGCCCCTCGATCGAGCAAGCGGTGATGGATGTGGTCGCGATCCGAGGCGAACAACGGCTGGCCGCGGGACATCCGCCGGGCCACGGCGAGCAACGTGTCGAAGATGGGGTATCCCAACGCGAAGAGCGGCACGAGAATCAAGACGACCGTGTGCGAAACCTGAGCCGAGTGCAGCGAGGCCAATGCGAGGAACATCCCCAGCGCCAGCGAGCCCGTGTCACCCAGAAACACGCGCGCCGGGTGGAAGTTGTACTTGAGGAAGCCCAGCAGCGCCCCGGCCAGCAGCACCATCATAACCGTCATGTAGTGATTGCCGAGCCAGATAGCGACGATCGCGTTGACGAACGAGGCGAGCAGGCAGACGCCGACGGCGAGCCCATCGAGCCCGTCGGTCAAGTTGATCGCGTTGGTGACGCCGACGATCCACAGCAGAGACAGCAATGCACCCAGAATCTCGGGCAGCACGAGCGATTCCAAACCCGGCAGTTGGACGGCCTCGACGCGGAAGCCCAGCACAATGGCCCCCGCAGCCACGACGACCTGCACCATCAGCTTGATCCGCGGCCGGAGGCCATGGCGGTCGTCGATGATGCCGAGCAGGAGCATGCTGGCGGTGCAGGCGATCAGGCCGAAAACGTAGGCACGGCTGCTGCGAAGTTCTCGTCCGACGAGGTTGTCCAACTGCATCGCGATGATCGCACCGCAGAACACGGCCACGAAGATCACGAGCCCGCCCATCGTGGCCGTGGCCCGCGCGTGTTGCTTGCGACCGCCCGGCTGGTCGACCCAGCCGAGTCGCCGGGCGACGAGGATATAGATGGGCGTTGCGATGGTGGTGGCAGCGGCGGCGACGGCGAAGAGGACGAAATAGGAATCGAACTGACGAAAGTAGGTCAGCCACGCGGGCCATCCGAAGTCGGTTGTCCAAGAGGCGAGGAGCAAGGCGGTCCCTTCCGTTGCGCTGTGCGGCCGGCCATTCTACTATCGCCGGCAAGCGTGTGTATCGTCAATTCCAGCCGCGGGCGTACATTGCGTCATGCCGGCGCGTGAACTAGCATCGCGATCCGGGGATGAGCAGAGGGAGTCGTCGCGTGGGCATTCGTCTCGTGGCAGGTCGAGCGGGCAGCGGCAAGACCTGGTGGTGCCAGGAGCAGATTCGCCGTGCGCTGGACGAACACCTCATCGACGGCCCGGGTCTTGTCATGCTTGTGCCGGAGCAAGCGGGCCTCCAGATGGAACGATGCCTGCTCGCGACCTCCGCGGCGCAGGCCCTGGGACGCTGCGAGGTTCTCAGCTTCCGGCGGCTGGCGAGGCGGATCCTCAATGAATCCGTCGGGCCGACGCCGACGGCCTTGACCACGACCGGGCGTCAGATGGCGCTGCGGCACCTCCTCGGCCGTTGTCACGGATCGTTGCGCGAGTTCGGCAAGGTCTCTCAGCGGGCAGGCTTCATCACAGAACTGTCGCGCGGCGTGGCCGAGTTGTTGCAGGAATGCGTTTCCGTCGAGCAACTCGAAGCCTGCGCCACCGAGGCGACAGAGGCGGGCGACGCGGGGGCGGCACGTTTTCATGACGTCGCACTGCTCTATCGCGCCTATCTGGAGTACCTCTCTGATCGGCGCGTCGATCCAGACGGAGTGCTCGATCTGGCTCGGGCGAGGCTTGGCGGGGCCGACTGGCTTGCCGGCTCGCACGTTTTCATCGATGGGTTCGCCGGCTTCACGGGCCAGCAGGCGCGGATGATCGCGGCACTGGGGGCCTTCGCCGGGCGAGTGGACATCGCCTTGTTGCTGGACCCAGAGAGTGTCACCGCGGAGGCTCCGCAGGCCCCGTCGCAGGCGTTGTCGCTGTTTGCCAGGACGGAGCAGACCTGGGGCTCGTTGCTGAAGGCGTCGGGCGAGGCGGGGAGCGCCGGCGCAACCGTGGGCCGGCGCACAGCGTCGCGCCCCC
>CAYYPB010000387.1:0-3365 GCA_964473405.1 uncultured Planctomycetaceae bacterium | reverse complement strand
TTCACCTCTGTAGGCCTTCGCCACCGCGGCATCCAACACCGCGATGGTGGCCGGCCTCACCGCGGTGGCGCTGGCGTCAGCGACGACGCCGGGTGCCTGCCGGGCAGCCTGATTCTCGCGAGGCGGTTCCGCCTTCGCTGGCTTGTCAGGCTGGTTCGACTCGGCGGGCGTTGCACGCGGCTTGGTGCCACGCGGCTTGGTGCCACGGGTCTTCGTCTTCTTCTTGGCTGCCGTCTTGCGCGGCTTTGCAGCCGGCTTGGGCGCTTGAACGGCCGTTTCCGCGACCGTCTCTGACGACTTCACGGCCTTCTTTCTTGGGGTCCGTTTCTTCGTTGTTCGGACTTTCTTTGTCGTAGTTTTGCTTCCGTCGGTTGGTGTCACAGTGGACCTCAGTGGTGGGGTTGGGGCGGGCGAGGGTCAGGGCTCGTAGGAGACTCGGCGTCGCAAGATACGGTGCAGATGGTCGGCAGCGGACAAGCCAATCGCGTCGAGAATCTCGGGCATTCTCGCCGTGCCGCTCTGAGAGACGGCTTGCGTCCAAGCGACGGTATCCTCGCGGACCGTCATGTCGAGGACATATGGGCGAATGTCAACGTGCCTGACCGCTGCGCTTGCGGGCGTCGTTCGCTGCACGACCACCGTTTCCTGCGCGAGAAAACGGGCGATGGCGTCCGCTGTCGCGTGGCACCCCGCCGGGTCGATGGCCAACTCACATTGGACCTCGCACGGCAGGCAGCGGTGGCCATCGGTCGGCCTCTCGGCCGACAAGAGTCTCATGCCCTGGGGAACCAGCGCCGAGAGGCTTGACAGTACACCTGATGGGTTCTCGACCGAATCCATCTCGACGATCAGAAGCTCGTCAAGAGAAGCGACGCCGACGGGGCGGGGCAGGGCAATCCGGAGTCTCGGCCGAGGGTTGAAACCCTGGGAATGCCGAACGCCGACGCCAGCCCGAGCAAGTGCCCGTCTGAATAGCCGCAATGAATCCTGGTGCGAGATGAACCGCAGGTCGCCTTCTACGGCGTACCGAATCGCCAGTCGTTCGCGCAATTCGCCCGCAATCCCTTTCTCACAATTCGTTCGTCTCTCCCGGGCCTTGTCGACACATACACAGCGTCGTTGCCGGGAATGATTCATGTCACCCGTTTTCAAACGAGCGGCGAAAGCACACGCCGGTGCGGCATCGGTTTTACCCTGGATGCTCGCGGCCCATGTGGTTTCGCGACCCGTCGGGAGGGGTGATCAGAACTCGTCCCAGACCTTGCGCGTCTCGTCTCGCAGATAGTTTAGCACTTCTCGCTCGGTTTCAAAAGATAATACGCGCCTCTTGATTCTCTCGGCATCGGACAGGGTGATGCTCCGGATGATCTTTTTCACGCGAGGAATGTTCCCCGCCGCCATGGACATCGATCGTAAACCCATGCCTACCAAAAGGATAGTGAACAGGGGGTCGCCGGCCATCTCGCCGCAGATGCTCACGGCCGTCCCGGCCCGATTGCCGTCGCGGACCACGCCACGGATCAAGCGGATGATCGAGGGATCGGCCGGGGTGTAGAGCTGGGCCACACGCTCGTTCGTGCGGTCCACCGCCAGGGTGTACTGAATCAGGTCGTTCGTGCCGATGCTCAGGAAGTCCGCCTCGCGGGCCAGCTCGCGTGAACAGATCGCGGCCGCCGGCGTCTCGATCATCACGCCCGTCGGAATGTCGGCCTTGAAATCGTAGCCCTCTTCCTCGAGTTCCTCCATCGCGAGGCTGAGAACGAACTTGGCCTGCCTGAGCTCCATGATGCGGGAGATGAGCGGGAACATGACGCGCACGTCGCCGAACACGCTGGCCCGGACAATGGCTCGAAGCTGAGCGCGGAACATCGACAGGTTCTGAAGGCTGTAGCGGATGGATCGCAGACCCAGGAACGGGTTCTTCTCCGTTTCCCAGGAACCACCGCCGTGTGTCTTGTCTCCCCCCAGGTCCATCGTGCGGATGACGAGCGGGCGGCCACCCACGGCCTGGACGGCCGAGCGGTAGGCGTCGAACTGTTCTTCCTCTGACGGTAGATGGTCCTCTTGTAGGAAGAGAAACTCGGTGCGGAACAGGCCGATGCCCGTCGCCCCCTTGGCAAGACAGTCCTCGACTTCCAGCGGAAACTCTATGTTTCCGTATATTTCGATCGCGACGCCGTCTTTGCTCTCGGCGCGCAGATCTCGCAGTTCATCGAGCGTTGCGCGGACTTCGTCGAGATGTTCGGCCTCGGCGGCGTACGCGTCTCGTTGGGCCTTGTCGGGGTTGATGACGACAACACCGTGGAGCCCGTCGATGACGACCGTGTCACCGCTGGAAACGTGCGAAGTGATGTCCTCGAGACCAACCACGGCGGGGATATCGAGACCGGCGGCAATGATGGCCGTGTGCGAAGTCGTGCCGCCGACGTCCGTGGCGAAGCCCAACAGACGCTTCGAGCGATCGAGCATGACGAGCTGGGAAGGCGTCAGGTCGTGCGCAATGATGATGACGGGCTGTTCGAGTGAATCGAGTTCCTGTCGCGACTCGCAGCCGACATGGTGGAGCAGTCGCCGCTCGATGTCCTGGACATCCTTGGCGCGTTCCTGAAGGAAGGGACTGCCCATCTCCTGGAAGCGCCGGCGGTATCGACGCATGAAGATGCTGATGGCATAGGCCGCGCTATACAGCTTCGATTCGACCAGCGCGGTGATCTCCTTCCGCGGCTTGGGATCCTCCAGCCAACGTTCGTGGAAACCGAAGATGTCGGCGAGTTCCGTCCCGGCGCGCGCGGCGAACTGCTCACGCTCATGGGCGATTTCGTCACGGGCGGATTCGAACGTGCGGTCGAGGAGTTGGAGTTCGTGGGGAACCTGGGCGGCCGGGACGGCGCGCCGTGGAACGCGCGTTTCCTCGGTCTCGAGCACGAGAACCTCGGCGATGACCACGCCGGAAGAAACGCCAATGCCTCTCTTCAGCGGCATCGCGGTTCTCCTTGACTGTGCAGGGTGACGCGAACGGAGCCTGTGAATCGCCGGCGGCCGATCAGTCCTCTCCGAACTTCCCGGCGACCAATTCGGCCAGGGCCTGGACCGCCGCCCGTGCGTCGTGTCCGCTCGCGACGATCAGCAGGATCGTGCCCTGCACCGCTTCGAGCAGCATCATTTCCATCGGGCTCTTGCCGTCCACGTCGATGGCGTCCTTCTTGACGCGGATCGAGCTCTCGAACTGCGAAGCCGTGTCGACGAACTTCATGACGGGCCGGGCGTGGAGCCCCTGCGCGTTCGAGATGATGGCTTCGATCTCGGTGTGTAGGTTGTTCTCCGGCAGTGTTTCCGTCCATCATGGTCGCAGACACCTTCGTCAT
>CAYYPB010000386.1:0-3370 GCA_964473405.1 uncultured Planctomycetaceae bacterium | reverse complement strand
AGAACGCGAGCGCCGCGGTCGTCCGGGCCTGCGGCGAGGTCTCGTAGTGCCAGAACAAGAGCGACTCGGCGACGGCGCCGGCGGCACTCGGAGCGATCTGGACTTCGCAGAGCCCCCGAGCGAAAGTGAGGTTGCGGCGGACATCCTTGTCGCCGGGCAAGAGCCGTAGGGCGCGGCGATAGTTGGCGATGGCCGGGCCCAGCTCGCCGAGTCGAATCTGCGCGTTGGCGGCGTTGTAGTAGAGGTGGCCGTTGCGAACGCCGTCGCGAATCAAAGCCTCGAACCCGGCGAGGGCCCCGCGATAGAGCCGCTGGGCCTCGGGGCTGCCGTGGTCGCGCAGGGAGACGGCCTCGTCGAATTGGTCGAGGGCGGTCACGAGCCGCGAGGCGCGTCCCGGCGCGTGCGAGGGCGCAAATGCCGCATCCGCCATCGCGGGCGCTAAAGCGGCCAGGAGCGCGCCGACCGTCATGCCGATGATGCACAGCGTCTTCATGACAGGTCGCATCGCTCCAATTGATCGAGGACTTCACGGGCCTCGGTCGCCATGCGCTGCTCGTCGCCCATAGCTCCGCCGGCGTAGGTAGCCTGCTCCAGGTCGGCGAGAAAGGCGTCGAACCGTTCGGCGGTCTCCGCGGCGACTTCGCGTTCGGTGAGCAGCGCCAGTGCGTCCGCCCGCGTCAGGCCCGCCGCCGGGGCGCCACATCGGTCAGCAACATAGGTCAAGAGCGTGCCGCCGAGATCGCGAGAATCGCCGTCGCTGCGTCCCAGGCTACGCTTGGCCTGCCCGTAGGCTCGACGCCGACGGCGCAGCGCGGCATTGACGCGGGCGAACGCCGAACGCCGCGTCACGAACCATGTCACCAGATAGGCGATGGGCATGAGCCCCAGCAGCGCGGCGGCACCGGCGCCGAAGCCACCCTTCTGATCGGCCAGGAGGGCCTGGATGTCGACGTGGTTGGCCTGAAGCCCGTCGGTCGTCTGGAGCAGAGGTGTCAATTCGCCGCCTGCCGGAGTGGCCGTTTCCGGCGCGGCCACCAGGGCCAGCCGCTGAACCGGCAGCACTTCGAGGGGAATCGCCTTGCTCCATACCGTTGCGTAGGCTCCCTTGTCAGGATCAAAGTGGCTCATGGGGATCGGTGGAATCTCGGTCACGTCCTCGCGCAGGGCACGGATCGTCACCGAGAACTCCTTGCGGCCGGGCTTCAACTCGCCCGCCAACGACTCGCCCGAGACGCTGAAGTCCTTGGTGAGCGCGGCAATCTGATCCAGCTTGGGAGCGCTGATGCGATGCAGCGGAACACTGCCGTGGAGGATCAGGCTCAATGTGATCGGATCCCCCACTGGCGCGCGCGTGGGGCTCGCCGATGTGCGGATCGCGAACCGTCCGACGGCACCGTTGTAGTCCGGCGGGCGGCCTTCGAGCGGGACGGCCTCGACGGTGAGCTTGGGGGCCGTCGCGGCAGCCAGCAGACGTCGCGCGGATTGTTGGTGTTGCAGGCGACCGAAGGGTCCGCGGCCAAGCAGAACGGGATACTCACAAGTGAGTCGGATGTCGCCGCAGTCGAGCGGGCCGGGTGATGTCGGATAGACCGTCTGCGTCCACTTGTATACGTAGTATGCGTCGGCCTTCTTGATCTTTTCGCCCTGGGCCGGCTCTGCATCCTCACGATCGAACTCGATGATCCCTGCGACATCTTGGAAGAGCCCGAACCGCGAGCGCCGCAGGTCGATAGCGTTTCCCATGGACTGGGCGCTGAGTGTGCCCAGGTTGGCCTGGCTGTACTTGAGCATCCAGGCTTCGAGCCGGAGTTCGACGGGCTCGCCGACGTAGACGGTCTCGCGTGGTGCGACGACCTTGCAGAAGAAATCCCGCTGTGGTTTGCCGGCGCCGACGCGGATGGTGATCGGTTGCGACTTGTAGGTCTTTCCGCCGTCCTTCAGGATGAACGGGGGAATCGTCAGCTTGCCCGCCCGACGGGGGCTGGCTTCATAGACATATGTGTAGGTGACGCTACTGGAGCCTCGCCCGTTGATGAAGAACTGCTGCTTCGAGACGGAGGGCTGGGCAACACCGGGGTCCAAAGCGATGACGAATTCCGGCGTCTTGGGCGGAACCGGCGTGCTGGCCTGCGTGGGGTTCTTCACGACGACTCGGATTGTCAGCACGTCGCCCTGCTGGCAGCGATTGCTCGACGGTGTGACGGTGATGGATTGGGCAGCGGCGGGCGCGCAGCCGATCAGCAGCAGCCCGGCGCAGATCAACGGCATTCGACGGTCACGCATCACTCGATCTTCCTACCAATCCTTGTCCACGGGGATGCGGCCCTGCCGGCTCATGCGGCGACGACGCTTCTCGGCGCGGCGCTTTCGCTCGGCGTCGCGGGCCTCCTGAAGCATGCGCTCGGCCTCTTGGCGCTCGATGTCCTGCTCGCTGGGCTGCGTGGTCTGCGGGCGAAACGGCTGCGAAGTCGGTGCCGTGGCGGGCTGAGAGGCCGGCTGGGTCTTGGGCTCCTCGCTCGGCTGTGTGGCCGGTTGGGTCGAGGGCTCTCTCTGCTCGTCCGACTGCTCGCCCTCGTCTTCCTGGCTGTCGCTCTCGTCGCCCTGCTGGCTGTCGCTTTGCTGCTTGTCGTCCTCGCCGTCTTCCTGCGCGGAGTCCTGCTTCTCGCCGTCCTCGCTGGGTTGCGAGTCGGCGTCGTCCTTGTCCTTCTTGTCGCCGTCCTTCTTCTTCTGCTCCTCCTCCTTCGGCATCAACTCGATGATCTTCTTGAGGAATCCGCGCATGCGCTCGGCGTCGGCCATGTTCTTCTTGGCTGCGGCATGATCGGGCTTGAGCTGGAGCGTGTCTTTGTAGAAACCGATCGAGCGGCCCAGATCATTCACCGCTGCCTTCAGGTCGTCGGCCTTCGACATGGCCGCCGCTTGGGCGCTGCGACCGAGGTTGAACTTGGCCGCAGCCTCCAGGGCCGGTCGGCCCCGTGTCAGCACGTCCTGGAAGGCGGTTTGGGCTTCGGCGAATCGATCCAAACGGTAGAGGGCGATGCCGCGGTTGTACGCGACCTCGGCCGAACGCGGCAGGGCCTCGGCCGCCATGTCGTAGGCCGCGAGGGCTTCGTCGTACTGCCGCGCGGCCAACAGCTTGTTGCCGTCGGCCAGATGCTCCGCCGCGGTACGCTTCGCGTCGGCGGCATGTGCTGTACTCACGAAGAGACACACGCCCACCATCGCGAAGAGCAGTCTTCTCGACATGGCAGCGATGCCTATCCGCTGCCGGGCCAAAGATCCCCGCCCGCGCGGCCTTGGCATGAGGCAGGTCGACACTCTGCGGCGTGCGGGCGCGCAAGCAATCGGCGTGGTGTCAGAGCCACGAGCG
>CAYYPB010000385.1:0-3378 GCA_964473405.1 uncultured Planctomycetaceae bacterium | reverse complement strand
AAGATGGCACGAGGCATGAGACGCATGCTATCCGGGCATCGCGGAGCGGCAAGGCATAGAGCGTTGACAATAACCTCCGAAAGCCGGAGGATAGTTGGCGGCAAGCTCACATTTCTCTCGTCGAGGAGTCGGCGATGCAACTCATCGAAATCGGAGATGCCCGAGTCGTCTCGGTTCGGTCGGTCGATAACATCGACACGGCCATCTCGCTCATGGACGAACACGGTTTTCGCCACCTGCCGGTCGTCGATCACGGTGACGTCGTGGGCATGGTCTCGGATCGGGATCTACTCACCGCCGTGGCGATGCACCCTGCATCCGAACGCACGACCAGCGCCGAAGGGCCTGTTCGCGTGGGCGCGACGCGCATCGGCGAGGTCATGACGAGTCCTGCCAGAACGGTGGCCGGCGACGCCTCGCTCGAGGTGGCGGCGAGAATGATGCTGTGCGAGGGCATCCGAGCCCTGCCCCTGGTCCACAATGAGCATCTCGCCGGGATCGTGACCGAAACGGATTTCCTGAAGTGCTATCTCGATGATCGGCCGATGGGCCGGCACACGGGCTGGCGTCTGTTCAGAGTCGGCGACGAGATGTCCAAGCCCGTGGTGACGCTCTCGCCCCACGACGGGTTTGTACGTGCCATTCGGACGATGCGGGCGGGCAGGCTCCGGCACATTCCGATCGTCGAGGACGGTCGGCTCGTGGGCATCGTTTCGGATCGGGATATGCGTCGGGTGCTGGGCAATCTGGAAATCGAAACCCAGGACCAAGCCGCCGGTGACATGGCCCACCGCCCCACGGCCGTGATGGACGAAATCATGACACGAAGCGTGGTCGTCACGCATGCGCCGGCCCCGTTGGCCGAGGTGGCCGATATACTGATCCAACGCAAGTTTGGTTCGCTGCCCGTCGTGGACGATGGCGGCATCATCGGCATCATCACCGAAGCCGACCTGTTGCGCGTGTTCGTCAACGCCTTCACGGCAGAAGTGGCCACGTGAAGATAACATGGTCGATTGCAGCACGCGGGCGTCCCACTGGCTTGCCGTCTGGCGGATCAGCGCTTCACGCCATTCTCGCGCGACTCCTGGGCGCGCATCTGCGCAATAGTAACTCGGTGTTAGGCAAGCCATGTCTCAGCGCGTGATTCTTTTCCTCAATGAACTCGATCGACACAAGAGCGACTACGGCGACGATGCGCGGCAGCGGAAGATGACGCTGCTGCAAGCGCTGGCTCGACGACGGCTGGCTCGGGCGGCGGATGTGCTGCGCCTGCATGAGGCGCTATGCTTCCTCCGGGCCTATCCCGACGACGCGGAGCTTCTCGAACGTGTCGAGAGCATGTTGGCCGGCTTTGCCGCCCGGAGCGATCTTCGACAACATCGCGACGCCCTCGCTAGCAGCGGCATCGCGGGAACCGAGATTCACTTCCCGTTCTACGAGGCGACTGCGGGGTGGTTGGCCAAACGATGGGGTCCTCGCTGACGATCGACTGGGACAGCTTCGAGCAACAGGAGAAACTCGAAGAGTTGCTGCCCAGGTTGGCACTCTACGGCGAGACGCCTGGGCTGGACGAGTTTGCGTTCGACGTCCGCGAGTGGATCGATCGCATGAAGGGCCCGGCCGAGACCGATGCCGAGTTCCTGCTACGGCGGCTGGGGCAGTTGCGCCTGAGTTCCTTCGAGCGAGAGACCCTGTTCGAGTCGTTGGATATGCCGCTCGTGCTGTCGCCCGGGGCACAAACGCCCAGCCGAACGCGGGAGTTCCACCGATGCGGCCCCGCGTTGTTTCAGTCCGGGCCATTGACGCGGTCGCGGCCGTCTGTCTCCGCCGAAGCGGCTCGGCCGCCGAAGGCGATTCGTGCGGCGAGCGTGCGCGAGGGAGGCAAGTTGGTCGATCTGGCCCGATCCGCGATGGCCACGCGCAGCCGCGATCTCGATGCGTTCGCGTACGGCGACCCTCGGGACGTTCGCCTCGCGGACTGCGGCGGTGGGCTCACGATCGCACTGGTCGGCGTTACAGCCGAGCGGCGGTTTCTGCTCGAGACGCTCTACGGTTTTCTGATGCTCAAGAACGGCGTGCCCGTGGGGTACGGGACGTACACGGGGCTCTTCGGCTCGGCCGAGGTCGCCTACACCGTGTTCGACACGTTCCGATCGGGCGAGGCGGCGGCAATGTACGGCCGTGTGTTAGCCATCGGCCGGCAGCGCTTCGGCTTCGACTCCTTCATGATCGATCCGTATCAACTCGGTCACGAAAACGATGACGCCATTGCGTCGGGGGCTTGGTGGTTCTATCAGAAGCTCGGCTATCGGCCGCGCGAGGCCGCGCTGCTGCAAGTCATGCGGCGCGAGCAGCGGCGCATGAAGGCCAAGCCGAAGTATCGCTCCAGCGCCGCGACGTTGAAAAAACTGGCGGCGTCAAACGTCTATTTGCACCTGGACCGGCCGCGGGATGACGTCGTGGGCCTACTGCCGCTGGGCAACATCGGGCTGCACATCACGGCTTATCTCGCCAAACGCTTCGGGCACGATCGCCGCCGGGCCGAGAAGACCTGCTCGCAGGACGCAGCCGCACTATTGGGCCTCCGCTCGCTGCGCGGCCTGTCAAGCGGCGAACGGCTGGCCTGGAATCGTTGGGGACCGCTGATCCTCGTCCTGCCGGGCCTGGGCCACTGGCCGAAAGAGGATCGTCAGGCACTGGCGACAATCGTTTACTCCAAGGGCGGCCGGCGAGAGTCCGAGTACTTGGCGCGTTTCGACCCACATCGCCGCCTACGAAAGGCCATCGCGAAGCTGGCGCGAAGCAATACGGCATAGCGCCGAGGCAATGTGGCTGCAACGCCGAGCCGCGGCAGTCCTTGATGGATGGCCGCAACTTAAAGAGTGGCCCACCTTCTCCGGAGGGGGGGGAGCCGATGATGAGGCCGCCCCACACATTCATCATCGGCTCAGGAACCGTGCCCGGCGCGCGTCAGCCGCACGGGTCATCGGAGCCTGTCGTCCGTGATCGTACCCGAACGGGTCCGAGTTATGCAACCTTTCCGCCCCGGAGCCCGCGCCCACGTGCCCGGATTGGCTTGGCTGCGTAAAGGACGGGGCACCTATCGCGGGCTTCTCGTGGGCGGACCGTCGGCGATGAGACCCGCTCGCTTGCGCTCGGGGCTCGGATCGTGTGTGTCATCGACTCCCCCACGTCCGGAGGACGTGGGCCACCCTGTCGCCCTTGGGAAGGCGCGTCCGCCTGGATAGACTCATGGTATGGCCTCACGAATACCCATTAGCGATGCCCTAGACCTCACCGTTGCCGAGCGGATTCTCCTCGTGCAGGACATCTGGGACAGCAACCCGCTGCTGCGGCAGTACCTCGGTTCGATCG
>CAYYPB010000384.1:0-3393 GCA_964473405.1 uncultured Planctomycetaceae bacterium | reverse complement strand
GCAGATCGTGCGCGCGCGGTAGCTGGAGACGCGTGCGCGAAGCACCGTGAGGCGGGCGGCTGGGCCAAGCAGGCCGCGAGCCGGTTTGCCCATACGCGCGATGTCGTGATGGGGACCAGCGTTTTCCGTCTGGGGCTTGTTGATGGTCTGCTGCGAAACGGCGTGAAGATCGTTCTGAATCTGGGCTGGGACTTCGGCGTGGCGGCGATCCTGCTCCCCTGGGCCGCCTGGCGTACGATCACCAGCCGCCGCGCGCGGCCGCGCGTTTCGATGTGTCTCCTACTTTGGATCGTGCCCGGCGCGCTGTTTCTGCTCTCGATGCATGTCGTGCAGGGCTACTTCCTCCTCCTGCTGCCGGCGGGCTATCTGATGCTGGGCTTGGCCCTGCGGGACCGATGCGAGACCAAGACGGCCGTGCGAATCACCGCTGCGATTGCGATCTGCTCGGCCGCACAGTTTCTCTTCTATCCCTGGTCGGCGGCCCCCTCGGTCGAGCCGCCTGACGACACGACGACATCGAAGCTGGCACAATTCAAGCGACTGCTCGATGCCAAGATAGCTTTCCAGTCCGGCCGAGGGCTCACCCACATCGACCAGCGCGACCTCATCCACGAGCACGGTGACTACTGGCGGACGCGCGCACACGACGAGGACCGGGATCAGGCGCGATAGCCGCTGCGAAACGTTGTCGGCCTCGGGTTGATCGGCGTCAGCCGATGGCTATAGTCCTGGCAATGCAGAACAAGGAACTCTCGGCCATCTTCTCTACCATCGCCGATCTTCTGGAGATCCAGGGGGAGAAGGCATTTCGCGTCAACTCCTATCGGCGAACCGCCAGAACCCTCAAGGACCTCCCCCAAGACGTCGCCGAGCTGGCAAAGTCCGGTGGCCTCGACAAGCTGCCTGGCGTGGGAACGGGAACCGTGGCCAAAATCGAGGAGTACCTGACCGACGGTGTCGTTTCCCTGCATGCCGAGTTGGTCGAGGCCATGCCGCCGGGCCTGCCGGACCTGCTCGACATCCCCGGAATGGGCCCCAAGAAGGTCGCACTCGCCTGGAAAACGCTCGACGTCACGAACGTGGCCGACCTAAAACACGTCATCGCATCAGGTCAGCTCGCAACGCTCAAGGGGCTGGGCCAAAAGAGCGTTGCGCAGATCGCCGCCGGCATCGCCTTCTCCGAGCAGTCTGCCGGTCGCACGCCCCTCGGCATGGCCGAACCCCTGGCGGCCGAGCTCGTCAAGCTGATGCAAGCCGTCGATGGCGTTCGCCGCGTCGAGATAGCGGGCAGCCTGCGCCGGGGATGCGAGACCATCGGCGATTTCGATCTGCTCTGCGAGTCGGACGAAGGGGAGGCCGTCATCCAAGCCTTCACGCATCTGCCCCAGGCCGTTCGTGTCCTCGCCGCCGGATCCACGAAGGGTTCGATTCTCGTCGAATGCAGAAATGGCGAGTCGATGCAGGTGGACTGCCGCGTCGTTCCGGCCGCGTCGTTCGGTGCCGCCTGGCAATACTTCACCGGCTGCAAGGAGCACAACGTCCGCCTGCGAGAACGGGCCGTCAAGAAGAAGTGGAAGCTCAACGAGTGGGGCCTGTTCGATGGTGAGACGATCCTCGCCGGCGAGGACGAGGCGGGTGTGTATGAGAAGCTCGGTCTGCCGTTGATACCGCCGGAGTTGCGAGAGGACCGAGGCGAGTTTGACGCGACCGTCGCCGCCGAACTTGTCACGCTTGAGGACATTCGCGGCGATCTCCACCTACACACCGACGCCAGCGATGGCACGACCGATCCCGAGACGCTTGCCCGCGCGGCTGCGGGGCTCGGCTACGAGTACATCGCCATCACGGATCACTCCAAATCGAGCGTCATCGCCAACGGCCTGTCGATCGACAAGATGTGGTGGCACATCGAGAAGCTGCGGCGGCTCAACGAACAGTTGGACACGATCACGGTGCTCATCGGCACCGAATGCGACATCCTATCCGACGGTTCGCTGGACTATCCCGACAAGCTGCTGGCGGCGTGCGACTTCGTCGTCGCCAGCGTCCATTCCGCGTTGCGTCAGGATCGCGATCGCGCCACGGCCCGCGTCCTCGCCGCGATGGAGAGCCCGTTGGTCTCCGCGATCGGCCATCCGACCGGCCGCCTCATTGCCCGCCGCGAGCCGATGGATCTTGACATGGCCGCGGTGATTGCGAAGGCCGCCGAAACCGGCACGGCCCTGGAACTGAACGCGGCCTGGCAGCGGCTGGATCTCAAAGACGCGCATGTGCGCATGGCGAGGGAGGCCGGCGTCAAGATCAGCATCGCCACCGACGCCCACAGCCTCGCCCAGTTGGATCAAATGCGCTACGGCATCACGACCGCACGCCGCGGCGGCCTCCCGGCAATGGACGTCATCAATACGATGCCGCTTCCGAGCTTGCGGACGTGGATCGCCAAGAAGCGGAAGGCGTCATGACGGGCCCTGCCGAGCGCAGCGAGCCGCCGCCCGTTCGGACACTAATGGATAGCAACCTCCCTCCATCACGGCCATTGGATCGCCCGGCTGGCAGCGACGGTTCCATCCGCATCTGGCTACTGCTGCTTCTCGTTCTCTACGCCGGCGGCCTTTGCCGAGATATCGCGGAACCCTGGGTGGGCCTGCACGATTGGAACGGAGCGTTCTTCTCGCAGCTCGCCCGAAATCTGCTGCGGTATCCCGCCTCGCTGCATCACGGAATGCCGCTCGTCGCGACCGGGGCCGAGCCGCCCTCCCCTGCCGAGTGTTCGATCTATGCGACCCACCCCCCCGCCATGGTCTGGCTCGTGGCCGGGTCGTTCCGCGCGCTGGGCGAATCGGAGATCACGGCCCGGCTGGTGCCGATCCTTGCGTCCCTGGCTTCGTTGGGCCTGCTCGTCTGGTTGGTGCATCGAGCCGCCGGGCGATCTGTCGCCCTGCTGACTGGGGCCATCTACGCGGTCATGCCGATGTCCGTCTATTTCGGTCGCATGGTCAATCACGAGGCCGTCTGCCTGTTCTGCATGCTCGCCGCCATCGCGGCCTGGTCGGTCATGGGCGATGTGAAAACAACCGCACTCGCCCGACGGTGGGCCACCCTGGGCTGGGCAGCCGTCATGACCCTGGGCATCTGGGTGGATTGGCCGATGCTGCTGTTCGCGGGGCTCTTCTGCATCGGCCTCCTGCGAGAAACCAAGAATCGGCGCATCGGTCGGCGCGGAGCGATTGCGGCGATCGCTATCGTGGTTCTCGCCGCGTCGAGCATGGCTATCTACCTCGTCCATGCGGGCCTGGACGGACGATGGGATAGTCTCGTCGCCATCTTCCTGTCCCGTACGACGAACGACGTCGACGCGGGACCCCCACGCGCCCCCTCTCGATGGCGCACGTG
>CAYYPB010000383.1:0-3397 GCA_964473405.1 uncultured Planctomycetaceae bacterium | reverse complement strand
GTTGACGGCGGGTCGCGCACAGGTGGACGCGTCGCCGCGCCCGCGGGCTCCGCTCGCGCCGCACGGACACGAGCCGACCGCCGCGAGGCAGCGCCGGCGAACCCGCCTTGTCTGCAAGAACCGATTCGACGTACACCACCAGCCCTTCGGTGGTCTCGCAGGACGCGGCCCGCCATGCGGGCGGTTCGTGTACGCCTGCGAACGGGCCGATGTCTGTGCCGTCGGTGTTGATGGTCATCAGCACGCGACCCTCGCCGAGGGTGGCCGCTCCGTCGCGCGGAACCGAGAACACCAGGCGACCATCGATCAAGAGCAGCGGATCCCATGCCCCTAGTGGATGAAACGTGATCTGCCTCGCCCTGCTGCCATCCATTCGGCAAGTGTGAATCGCCGGCTGCCCGCCGGCAGGCGTGGACGTGAAACAGATTTGCTGCACCGGCGCGGCCGCGTCCATCGTGTAGATCGTGGAGAGGTAGATCGCCCGACCGCAATCCTCCGGCCGGTCCACAATCAGCCGCGCGCCCGTCCCGTCGGCGTTCATTTCCCACACGGCCTGCGCATCGGAGGCCGTCCGACGCCCGACGAACAGGATTCTCCGACCATCGAACGAAACATCAGGGTGCCCAGCGGCATGGAAGCCGGGCGTCAGGACGGTGGCATTCGCCTCGCCGCGCGAGAGGTCGACGCCGAGGATGCGGCTGCCATCGGGCAGGCGTGCGGCCATGCGATTCGATGCGGGAGCAGCGGGGGACGCGACGGGGATCTGCGTCAGCACGATGCGACCAACGTTCGGCGAGGCGGAAACGACCGACAACGGCGAGCAGACGAGCAGCGCAAGGGCCACTGCCATGTTCCACGCTATTCGCCAGTGGCCAATCATCCGCTCTCCATAACGGTCTCGCGTCAAGGGCGTTAGTACTCCATTTCACCGCGACTGATGGGTGGCACGGTCAAGCGACAGCTTGGCCGTAGTCTGCCTCTTGTGTCCCCACGGCACAGCAGGAGCTGGACCGTGCCACCCCGGGGGGCTCCATCATTTCGGGAGCAACGGAGCACTAGTTCGATGCGCCCGGCGACGGAAGCTGACGATACCTGGGCTCCAGCCGCACGGCAATGTCGAAATGCTCTTCCGCCTTGGCCGCGTCGTTCTGTGACTTGAAGAGGTGGCTGAGGTTCAGGTGCGCGTTGGCGTAATCCGGGTTGATCTCGATGGCTCGTTCTAGATGCTCGCGTGCCTCGTCGAGCGATCCCGTCTCCAACAGGGATCGGCCGAGGTTGTTGTGCAGTGAGGCATCGCGAGACAGGCTGTCTAGCGCCTCGCGGTAACATGTGATCGCCTCGTCGTGCCGCCCCATGCGACCCAGGATCGCGCCCAAGTTGTACCTTGTCTCTCCCCGCTCGGGGTCCAGGCGAATCGCCTCGCGCAAAGAGGCCACAGCCTCATCGAATCGCTCCAACTGCGCGAGCAGGAGCCCGAGATCCTCGTGTACCCTCGCGTCGTCGGGGAGGATATCGCGAGCGTGGTGAAGCGTCGCGACGGCCTCGGAACGTCGCCCCATGCCGAACAGGGCTCGTGCCTTGCCCCGAAGAACCTCGCTATCTTCCGGATACCGCTCCAACAAGCGCGACGAATAGACCTCCGCATCGCCGAACATCCCGCTGTGATTGGCCGCGTTCATCAAGGCCCGTTCGATGGACTCGTTGGGCACGACCTTCCAATCCTCGACCAGGGCCGGCAGCGTCCCCTCCTGTGCGAGAATCGCGACGAGTACTTTGTAAGCCTTGGCCAATTCGCCTCGCATCTTGAGAGGGTAGTCACCGAACTGGCTCAGCAGCGTGCGAAGCTCGTCTCGGCCCGCGTCCGTTCGGCCTCGATGGTACAGCACGTCGCCCAGTCGAAGACGCGCCTGGATATCCGTAGGACTCGCGGCCAAGAATCGCCGGGCGTAGGTTTCGACCTCGTCGGGCTTCCGCAGATAGTAAGCCGCCCACATCAGGCCGTATTCGACGCGCTGGTTGCCGATCAGGCCCCATCTTTCAGCGACCTGGAGTCGGGCTCGCGTCGGGCCGGCTAGCTCTGCCCGGCGGGCGGGATCTTTCGCGTCGTTCATTTCTATTGCGTAGCGCAGGCCCGTGTATTCGTGATAGCGAACGAACGCGCTGTGGAGAGTGAACGCCGCCAGTATGAGAAACAGGGGAACGTAGAAGCCACTCGCTCGCGTCAGCCGCCCCTGTCGCTTGAGTTGCATCGTTGCCAAGCGTACATCTGACCGAAAAAACAGCCGCAACGTCGTCACGGTGAACACGGCGAGGATCGCTCCGGACGCCAGCGACAGCAGAAACGGCCCGCGACTGTAGAGCCCCCGGAAGGTCAGCAGGCTGAAGACGAACACCACGGCCATGATCGCCTCTTCGGCGAACGAGAAGTCGTAGGGCAACTTTCCGAACCGCCCGCCACTGGCGAACGACTTGAAGAAGGAGGGCTTGGCAAACGTGTACTTAATCGCCTCATGCGGACAAGCCGCGACACAATCCAAATCCTTGAGGCACGCCGGGTTGACGATGATATCGTGCTGCTTGATCTCCTCGTGAACGCGGATGCCGCTCGAGCAAGCCGCCGTGCAGGTGGCGCACTGCACGCACTTGTCTTGGTCGACCTTGATTCGGCCGGGCGAGAACCGGTCGGCCAGCGCGAAGATCGCCCCGTAGGGGCAAACGTATGTGCAGAACGTTCGCGATCCGAGCAGGTATACGAGTGCGAATCCGCAGACGAGGAAGGTCAGGACAATCACGGGCGGCGCGGGCAAGTTGCGCCAGAAATCGTTTGTGACGAAGGAGGCCCAGCCCTCGCTGTCATCTCGAAAGTGAAACGTGGGAAAGGCCTTGGCCTCGATCGCCCGGAGAATCTGCGGCCAAATGAACATGTAGAACGCGGTCGACAGCGGCACGAGCAGAAGCAGGCGCGAGCGGATCGGCCTGCGGCGAATCTTGAGCTTCTCGAGCAGCCAGGCGCAGAGATCCTGGAGTACCATGATGTGGCAGGCCCAGGAGCAGAAGAACCGGCCGAAAAAGAGCGTGCCCAGCACCAGGCAGCACATGAACAGGAAGCCGGCCGTGATGACGCCCAACTCGAGGGTGTACATCACCTCATTGAGTTCCAAGGGGGCGAGCGTATTGCCGGTCAGCTTCCAATGGATGATGTGGGCCGCGAAAACGAGATAGACGAGTGAGAGCGACAGGGCTCGCCACTTGGCGAAGCTCCGCCTGGCCTTCGGCGCCGGTACCGACGAATCGTCGGCGATCGAGGCGGCCTGCGCGTCCGACTTCTGTAGCTTGGCCGCTGAGCGGCGAGATTTGGCGAGACGACCCATGTGCAACCTATCTGGATTATGAGACT
>CAYYPB010000382.1:0-3399 GCA_964473405.1 uncultured Planctomycetaceae bacterium | reverse complement strand
CCCGTCGCTTGCGCTCAGGGCTCGGATTCTCACCGCCGAAACTGTCATGGACCCCCCGATATGCGGCAGTCGGGCTGGCTGCGGATGCCTCCGTAGACGGCCACGGACGGCCTTTACCGCGCCGCGAGCCGTTCATATAATCGCCAGAGAACCAACCGGATGGAGCCGAGGCGAATTCATGATCATCACCATCGACGGACCGGCCGGCTCTGGGAAGAGCACGGCCGCCCGGAAGCTGGCCGCCAAGCTTGGCGTCCCCTATCTGGACACGGGGGCGATGTACCGCGCGATCGCCTGGGCGGCCTTGCAGGACGCCGTGCGCCTCAAGGATGGAGCGGCCCTAGTTGACGTCGCCAAGGCGGCGGATATCCAACTCGACTGCGGACCCACCCACACACGGGTCACGCTCAACGGCACCGATGTGAGCGAGGCCATCCGCACGATGGCCGTCAACCAGGCGACGAACTTCGTCGCCCGAGTACAACCGATCCGAGAGATCCTCGTCGAGAAGCAGCGCGACATCGGCATGGCGTTGGGCTCGCTCGTCTCCGAGGGCCGCGATCAGGGCAGCGTCGTCTTCCCCAACGCCGATCTCAAGTTCTTCCTCGACGCGACCATCGAGCGGCGAGCGATGCGGCGATATCAGGAACTCGTGGCCGATGGCGAGGAGGCCTCCTACGAGATGATCATGGAGAACCTCCAAACGAGAGACGGCAACGACTGCCGACAGTGGGCACCGCTGCTGGAGCCCGAGAGCGCCATCCGAATCGACACGACCGAGATGACAATCCACGAAGTCGTCGAACGCCTCCTCGAAGAGGTCCGCCGCCGACAACTGGCATAAGGCCGTCAACGACTGAAAGAAAGTCGCCGATGGTATCGGCGGTCGGGTCTCAGCGACCCGGTCATGACCACGCACCGCCCCTCGTCACACGCATGAGCCAGCAAGAACCGACACCCCACGCTCTCTATCGCTTCTGCCGTGGCCTTGTGCGCATCGCCTTCAAGACCTACCTCCGAGCGCAAGTCCGCGGCAACGAAAACGTTCCCGCGACCGGGGGCGTCCTGATCGCGTGCAATCACCAGAGTTTTCTCGATCCGCCGCTCATCGGGCAGAGCCTGTGGCGCGGATGCAGCTTCATGGCCCGGGACACGCTGTTTTCGCCCCCGCTGTTCGGCCGTTTGCTCAGGAACATCAACGCCTTTCCCGTCAAACGAGGCGTCGGCGATCTCAACGCCGTCAAGGAGCTGATGCGACGCCTCAAAGGTGGCCGTGCCGTCGTGCTGTTCCCCGAAGGCGAGCGCACGAAGAACGGCTCACTCGGCCACATCAACCCGAACTCGCTTGCCCTCGCCAAGAAGACGCGTGTACCGATTGTGCCGGCCGCCATCGACGGCACGTTCGATGTGTGGCCTCCCCACCGACGGCTGCCGCGCCCTGGGCGCATCTATGTGACCTTTTGCGAGCCGATCAGCGCGGATGAAGTGCGGGAGTGGCCCATCGAGAGGATCGCGGAAGTGTTCACGGAACGTCTGTCGGAGGTGTTGCGACAGCGTGAGGGCTAGGATGACAGCGCTACTTCTCGATGGTGAGCCGCGAGCTTCAGCTCGCGCGGGGTTTCCAGGGGAGGCAGCGCCACGCTCCAGTGTACGTCCGCGCGGGCTGAAGCCCGCGGCTCGCTGTGGGTTGGCGACGTAGCGCTGTCATGTCGGTCAGGCGTGCTACATCGCGACGACGAATCGAGCTGCTAGGGACGAGTCGCCTCGGCGGCGTCCGTTACGCGGATCGGCCCGTCCTTCACCGTGACGACGCGAGACATCTGAGGCAACACGCGTTCGAAGAACGCCTCGACGTAGAACTCGAAGGGCTCCCCCGCCTCCAACTCCGCACCGACGTCTGAGAGTACGTGGGCCAGTTTCTCCAACTCCGGCAGCACGGCCTGCGTCAACGGCTCGGGCCTGAGTTGCCACACGCCATCGCAGCACTCGAAGGCCGCGCGAACAAGTGGCACGTTCTCGGCCTCCTGCATCGTGACGATCGCCCCGTTGCCTCTGAACCGCTGGTTGATCAGCCGGGTCTCGGCCGAGAACACGCCGAGGTTGTTCTCCATGGTTGAGAGGTTCCAGGCATTCGCCAACAAGCTTCCGAACCGCTTGTCCGCCGCACGCCGCAGCCGGACGTTGGCGTCCAACACACGATCCACCGCCCGAAGGAATGCCATCGTTTCCGCCCGACGATCCGCCACGATCAACGCCTCGATCCGCCCATAGTCCCGCTCGCGGTGATAGCGCCCGAGCAGGACGGCGGTCTCGGCCGGCGATTGGGCACCCTTGTCGCTCGTAGCGGGACCGGCCTGAGCCGCCTGGTTCGCGTCGGTCCCGGAAGCAGCGGAGGCCTTGGCCTGAGAGGGGGCCCGGCTGTCACATGCGGCGGATAGGAGGCCGAGAACTGCGATCAAGGCCCACACGATGTGCTGACGAGGTTCATGCATGACCCTATTATCGGGCAGATGGCGTGTGTAACCGTCGTGCATCTTGCGGCGGTAGGCCGTTGAGCGGTACTGGGATCATCGCGTAGGATGCGCGGCCAGAACTGTAGCGAGACTCCGGGCCCCATGACGGTATGAAAACAACGATCCAAACACTCCTGGCCATCGGCGCTTTGGCCGTCAGTTGGCAAGTCGCACACCTCGCACCGGCCGCAAAGCCGACCGCCCCCGCCGCGCGACCCGATCGCCAGCCTGCCGCGATGCCGGCTGGCCGATTCCTCGGAATGGCCATCCAACTTCATGGGGGCCCGAACGTCTACGAGCAGTACCACGGCCTGATCCCCGAGATCGCTGAACTCGGAGCCGACACGATCCTCTTCGTCGTCCACGGCTGGCAAACGCACGCCGGTACGCTCGATCTACACCTCGACGCCCAGAAGACCGCCGACGCCGCCGGGCTCGGCAAGCTGTTGGACCTGGCCGCCGTTCACGGGATGCGGCGCATCTTGATGCCGGTCGCCCTGCTGAAGGATCCGCGCAATGGCGAGTGGCGCGGCAAGATCATCCCGCCGGGTCACGACTGGGATGCGTGGTTCAAGCGATACCGACGCTTCGTTGTCCACTTCGCCAAGATCGCCGAGCGGCACAAGGCCGAGGTGTTCATGGTAGGCTCGGAGTTGATCAAGTCCGAGGGCTACACGCAGCACTGGCGGGACACGATCGCCGAGGGCCGCCAGCACTATCGCGGCAAGATCTCGGACTCCTCCGATTGGGCACCACAACAGACGCACACGCCTCGCCGACGTGTGGCTGGACGACGAGATGAGCTGCCACCGGCGAATGCTCGTCTTTTTTTTTTTAATGATACGGCGCCCCCGGAGATCTACACTTTTTCGGTCCACGCCGCTCT
>CAYYPB010000381.1:0-3406 GCA_964473405.1 uncultured Planctomycetaceae bacterium | reverse complement strand
GCAGGTCGGGTGTGGGCGATCCCGCAGCCGGCGCCGAGGCGTTTCGGTGGACGCTGGGCGGCGGAATGGTCGGCCTGGGCGACCTGCCAGGCGGTATCTCTCATAGCCATGCGCGTTCCACGTCCGCCGACGGCTCGGTCGTGGTGGGGCATGGCAGTTCCACCTCCGGCACCGAAGCGTTTCGGTGGACCGCTGGCGACGGCATGGTCGGCCTGGGCGACCTGCCAGGCGGTGCCTTCGGCAGCGCGGCGCTTTCTATGTCCGCCGACGGTTCGGTCGTGGTGGGGGCGAGCGCATCCGCACCCGGCACCGAGGCGTTTCGGTGGACGTCCGGCGGCGGCATGGTCGGCCTGGGCAACCTTTCCGGCAGTAGCCTCGGCAGCACGGCGTTTTCCGTGTCCGCCGACGGCTCGGTCGTCGTGGGGCAGGGCTATTCCGCATCCGGCTACGAAGCCTTCATCTGGGACGGTCTCAACGGGATGCAAAGCCTCCAGGGTTTGTTGGTCAACGACCACGGCCTAGATCTGACGAGCTGGCAACTGCGGGAAGCCCGAGGCGTCTCCGCCGATGGAATGACCATCGTGGGCAAAGGCCTCAATCCCGACGGGAATTGGGAAGCCTGGATCGCCACACTCCCTGAACCGGCCACGCTGACCCTGTTGGCCCTCGGCGGCCTGCTTGTCACCCGACGCAGACGGTAGCCGACCGACAACCCAAACCTACAACGGGCTGCGCCGCTGGACGGCGCGGCCCGTTTTCTTGGCTGCATCCACGGCCTAGCTCCACTAGACCGTGCCACACTCGCTTGAGAACGCGTTTGCCCTGCGACCGGGGTGACATTCAGAGCCCGTCGGTTGCGATGAAGTGGAGATAACCGCTACAGCTCGTCTTCCCGTTCGCGCGGGGGCTTTCGCCGGCGAGGGCGGTCTCGCCCGTCGTCCTCGCCGTGAGATTTGCCGTGGCGCGGGCCATCGCGATAGCCGGGACGACCCCTCTTGCGGTCGCGTCGGAACTTGTCGTGGCCGCGCTCGCGGAACTTGCCCTTTTTGATCTGCTTGATCCGCTTGGCCACGGACTTGTCCAACTTGGCTCGATCTTCTTCGAGCTTCTCGCGACCTCGGTCGAGGCGCTTCTGCATTTCGTCCAGCTTGGCTTCCTGACGCAGCAATCGAATCTCGAGCTGCTTGCGCACCAGCGGCGCAATCTGCGTCTCGATCTTCTCCTGTGCCTCGAGGTCGCCCTCGGCTTCGAGATACTGCCTGGCCAACTTGCGGAGCTGGTGCTCGATGCCGAACTCCTCGATAACCTTCTTGGCGAGATCCGGATTGGTCTCTTGAAGACGCCGGTACTCTTCCACGAGCGGGATCACTCGGCGCAGCGCTCCCCGGAACGCCTGAGGATTCTCGTCGCGGAGTTGATCCAATCGTTCATGCCAGTCCGGCAGCTTCTCTTCGAGGAACTCCATGACCCGCTCGACGACTTCAGGCGTCAACTCGAACCTCGGATGCGGAAAGTCGCGACCGGGGCCCGGTCCGCGGCGGGGCGGCCCGTCGCCGCCGAACCGCTCACCCCTCGGACCGCGTCGCGGGCGTCGGCGATCCTGATCGCCGCCTCCGAACTCGCCGCGTTGCCGCGCGGGCCGCATCTTGCGAGGCTCATCCTGCGCCTCGTCGTCGTCCGCCTCGGGCGGCGGGGCCTCGCGTCGCGGCCCCCTCGGGCCAGCCAACGGACCGCGATCCGAGTCGCCGTCGTCGGAAGTAGCCACCTTCCCGCCATCCGGCGGATCGGCCACAACAGCGATCAACGAGGCCTCGAGAGACCCGGTCGTCAGCAAGAACAAGACGACCATCGAACATCCCAGCAAGCTGATGATCCGCGTTCGCGTGTTCATCCGATTTCCTCCACCCATCGTCCGTCGCTGCCGGCCGGCAGGAAGGCCCCTGTGTTGTCGGTTCCGTCCGCGTCGCCGTCCCACATCGCGGCCTCCAGGTCGTCGTAAAGCGCGGTCGCGCTGACGGTCCAGGCATCGTCCGACGTAGAACTCCAATCGGCATAGTCATCACCGACGGACATGTCCCTAAAGATGTTCGCGATGTCGTCCGCATCCACCTGAACCACCTGTTCGTGGTCGCCGCGCGGCCCGCCCTGCGTGGACATCCACCCGACGCCAACCGCCAAAAGGATCATCGCGGCCGAGGCCACCGCCCCCTGCCAAGCCGACCAACGGCGACGACTGGGCCGCTTCCCTCGAGCCAGCTCAGTTCGCATCGACTGCTTGATACTGTCGAGCAGCTCCCGCGAAGCAGACGGCGTCTCGAAGCCAGACAACCAGCGTTCGTTCTCGGCGATGTCGTCTCGGATGTCCCTGTCGTTCGCATTCATGCGTCTTGTCCCACTGTCTCGCGCGTCCACTTCAAGTCGGCTTCGACATCCGCGAAGCCCGCTGCGATGGCCGAGGCGAGCCCGATGCCTCCGCCGCCGTCATGATCTCTCGCAATCGCTTCAGGCCCCTGTGCGCCCTTGCCAGTGCGGTGCCCAGCGGCATGCCCGCCATCTCCGCGATCTCTTTGAACGACATCTGCGAGAAGTGCCTCAGCATCATCACCTCTCGCTCCTTCTCGGGCAGCATCGCCAGGGCAGCGTGAAGGGCTTTCGACTCCTCGCCCCGCTCCATCGCCGCATCGGCCGGCTCCGACGATCCTTCGATCCTGTCCAGCGAACCGGACTCGCCGGGATCCCCATCGTCGCCCGAACCGCCGGCCCTGACCGCGACGAACTTCGGTGCCCGCTTGGCTCGACGGACGCGGTCTCGGGCAAGATTCGCCGCAATCCGAAAGAGCCATGCCTCGAATCGCCCGTCGTGCGTGTAGCCGCTGATCGTTCTGACCAGCCGCAGAAACACCTCCTGGACGAGGTCCTCGGCGTCCTGCTGAGAGCCGGTCATCCGGTAGAGGAACCCGGTGATGCGATGGCCGTACGCATCCACAAGCCGGTCGAACGCCGCGGCGGCGCCCTGCTGGGCTCTGTGAATCACTTCCGCCAACGCCGCTGGGTCCATTCGTCCCTCTACTGAGCCAAACGCTGGTTTTGGGTTCTGATTGCCGACCGTGATCGGCGTTTTCCGTGTGCTTGAGGGGATACGTTATCGGAACCAGGCCCTGCGGGCCACCCGACCTATCAGAGCCCAGAGCGTCAGCGACGGGTTTCCGCGACCTCTCGCCAACGGCCAAACCCGTCGCTGACGCTCTGGGCTCTGATTCTCGCCGCCAAAACGATCATGGCCCCGGGATTGGGCATCCGCACCTGATCTCGGGGAAAGTCGTTCTTCTGATTGCCCTGTCGCAGAGCCCGTGGGTCCATGACAGTTTCGGCGGTGAGAATCCGAGCCCTGAGCGCAAGCGACGGG
>CAYYPB010000380.1:0-3451 GCA_964473405.1 uncultured Planctomycetaceae bacterium | reverse complement strand
GCGGTCTCGGGGGGACCCGGGCCGCCGCCGGCGGCACGAGGGCACCCCCCTTCGACAGAAAACAGGGCTGGGGTAGTTTGGACGTGGAAGCCGTCGTCGCCCCGCCACTGCCGGTACAGTATTTCGACGACCCCATGACCTTTGACGAATCGGGCGAACAGTGGGTCCAAGCCGTTTCCGCCGCCGACCCAAACCAGCCTATTCGGATCATGCTCGCCTGGACGGACGCACCGGGGCACGGCCTCGGCGGCAGCACACCGGCATGGAACAACGATTTGGATCTTTCCGCCAAGGCCAATGGATTGACCTACTGGGGCAACGACTTCGGACCGGCCGGCTGGTCGATCCCGAGCGTCACGCCGGATGATCGGAACAACACCGAGGGCATCTTCATCGGCCCGACCGCAACGGGTCAGTGCGTCATCCGTGTGCGTGCGACGAACATCAGCTCCGACGGCATCCCTTCCGTCGGCGACGGGACCGACCAGGACTTCGCCCTCGTCTGCTACAACTGCGTCATCGAGCCCGACTACAACCTCACCGTGGATCCGTTCCGCGACACCGTCTGCATTCCAGGGCCCGGGGTCTTCAACATCAGCGTCGGTCAAGTGCTGGGATACTCCGATCCCGTCTTCTTCAGCACCACCGGCGAGCCCCCCGGAACGATCGTAAACTTCAGCCAGAATCCCGTGATCCCGCCCGGAACCACCGTCCTGACCATTGACAATACGGCCGCCGCGTCACTGGGCGATCACAGCATCGACATCGTCGCCACTTCCTCGATCAGCCGAACAGCCCGCATCGTGCTCAATGTGTCGAATGATCGACCCGGTTCGTTCATGCTGAACTACCCTCCCAACGGAGCGATCGAAGTGCCCCCGCGCCCCGTCTTCAGTTGGACGCCGGCCACGCAGGCTTCGGCTTACGAGATCGAGGTAGCCAGCGACCCGGGTTTCTTCAATATCGTCGAGTCCGCGATCGTCAAGCTACCCGGCTACACGCCGCCGGGCGATCTTGCCCACGACACGATGTACTTCTGGCGCGTCCTCGCCCTGAACGGATGTCAGCCCGGTGAGTACCTGCCGACCTTCTCGTTCAAGACCGTGAAGCTGATCGACCACTTTACCGAGCAGTTCGAGGGCGACTACGACCTTGGCAATCTAAGCATTCTCTTCGCGCCCGACGGCTCGGGGAGTTACTACAATGCCTGTGTCGAGCCGATTGCGGCGCTGCCGGTCGACCCTGCCGCGGCCACGCCACTCGCCGTAGCCGACGATAGTTTCGTCGAGGTCTTCCTGGCCGGCGGCGAGACGGTCTCTCTGTACGGCGCGGCCTATGCGAGCGTGTTCGTGGGCGACAACGGTTACCTCACCCTGCTCGGCGGAGACGTCGACTACGACGAGACGCTGGGCGAACACTTCAACCAGCCGCGACTCTCCGTTCTGTACGACGACTTCAACCCCAGTGCCGGCGGCATCGTCAGCTCTCAACAGTTGGCCGACCGCCTGGTCGTCACGTACGAGAATGTCCCCGAGTGGATAGCGAATGGAAGCAACACCTTCCAGGTTGAGTGGTTCTTCAGCGGTGACATCCGTTTCAGCTATCTGGACCTCACGTCGTCAGATGGCATCGTCGGCCTCTCCGAAGGTCTGGGCTTGCCGCCCACTTTCATCGAATCGGATCTCTCAATGATGACAGTCTGCGGCGGTTGTGCGACGGGCCCGGGAGATCTCGTCGATGCCGATGGCGTCAACGGCAAAGACATCACCGCATTCGTCGAATGCTATCTGGGCGGCGACCCGACAGGGCCCGTCTGCGCCTGCGCCGACATGGCCCCCCCGTTCGGCGTCTATAGCGAAGACGACATCGCGGCATTCGTGGACTGCCTGATCGGCATGGGCTGCCCACCGTAAGGCACACCGGGTTCCCGTAGCCATCTCCGAGCGTCGCCGGTAGGATGCCGATGGTGGAGAACCGCCACGGTTCTCCCTCATCGGAGTTGCTCTCATGCCGACGGCTCAACTGAAGCCCTCACAAACGGTTCGTGTGGTCCAGACCCTTCGAATGCGCGAAAAGCCCGTTCGTACGCAGATCGAAGGCAAGATCATCACCATCGACACCAAACCGACCGGCAGTTGGCACGCACACGGCCAGGGCGGAAAACTCTGGTTGACTCGCCTCAAGCTCCAAAAACAAGACGGCGAGCACGTAGAGTTGATCCTTGATGCCACATCGGTCGTCACCCTTATCGAGGATGCCTCGGCTTGAGGCCAACCGATGGAGATGTGTTCATTCGAGAAGGGCTCGCC
This sequence comes from uncultured Planctomycetaceae bacterium, assembly GCA_964473405.1. Classification (GTDB taxonomy): domain Bacteria; phylum Planctomycetota; class Phycisphaerae; order UBA1845; family UTPLA1; genus CAYYPB01. The sequence continues at coordinate 1,142 of CAYYPB010000380.1, read as the reverse complement.
TCGCTCGTCGCTCGGTCGTCGTGTGCCTCATGATCGCGGTGGCGTATTGGCTATTCGCCGACACGGTCGCGCATCATCTTCCCAATCATCATCCGCCCGATCATGTCCGCTTCACATACTGGAGCGGATTCACCGACCATCGCATGGGGGGCGAGATCATCGACGCCTTCGAGGCGTCTCACCCCGGCCTGCACATCGAACCCGAGTGGCTGCCGCTATCCGCCTACGCGACCAAGATCGACCAGCAGATGGTCGCCGGCGACGCGCCTGGCGTGATGCTCTTTCAGGACGAGTCGTTCCCGCGTTATTCGTCGGAGCGATTCGCCGACCTTGGGCCGCTCTTGGCGGAGGATCCACGGACGCGACAGCGTTTGAAGGACTGCTGGCCTTAGGCGGTGGCAACGTCTTGATCTACTGCAATCTCAACGCCTTTGCCCGGGCGATCGCCTTTCACGAACCTACAACCACCCCGCCGCCGCAAGCAGGCTAGACGCTCGACGAATTCGTCTCTCTCTCTGCCGTGACCTGACGCTCGATGAGAACGCCGACGGCGAACCCGAACAGTTCGCCCTGCTCCCGCCGCATTGGGGCTACTACTTCCTGGCGGCGATGGTTCGCGGCGGCGAGTCCATCCACGAAGCCGCCATGCTCGATGGGGCCGGCGCCTGGCGGCGTTTCCTGCATGTCACACGGCCGCAGGTCTCACCCGCCCTGCTCTTCGTGGGCGTCACCGGCGTCGTCTATTCCATGCAGGCCTTCGGGCATGCCTATCTACTTCAGAACTGGCAGCAGCAGGACAGCCTGCTCTTCTATGTGCTGCACATCCACCGGTCCGCCTTCGAGCATCATCGGATGGGCTATGCCGAGGCGTTGGCCTGGACGCTGTTCGCCGTGCTGATTCTCTTCACCGGCGCGGCCGTACTCTCCACGCGGCGTCGGGTGCATTATGACTTTGAGGAGCGTGGTCTGTAAAATGACGCGGCCGATCGTGGTTCTGGACGCCGGCGCGCGTCGCCGTTGCGCTGATCCTTGCTGCGCCGCTGCTCTGGGCAGCCTGGGCGTCTCTCCAGCCCATCGACCGGATCTCCATGTCTCACGGCCCAGCCATGACCGCAAGCGGCTCAACCGCCGCGAACTGTGGC
>CAYYPB010000379.1:0-3455 GCA_964473405.1 uncultured Planctomycetaceae bacterium | reverse complement strand
TGTGTAATACAAACGCATAGACTCGCGGCCTTGCCGGCGGGTCTTAGGGCCGTGTGCTGCGCCGCTCCGGTCGTGGCCGACACCTGGACCGACTACAACAATATCGGTCCCGACCTCTTGGCGTATCAGACGGCCTATCCCACGCTCTGCGAGCGCTACGATCTCGGGCTCAGCGTCAACGGCCGGCATCTGTGGGCCCTGCGCATCAGCGACAACATCAGCCTCGAGGAGGACGAGCCCGAGTTCAAGTACATCTCCACGATGCACGGCGACGAGATCACCGGCGTGAAGATGTCCATGATGTTGATCGACTATTTGCTGACCAACTACGGCACCGATCCGCAGGCGACGAACATCGTCGACTCCGTCGATCTTTGGATCGTCCCGTTGATGAACCCCGATGGCTATGATCGCCCGTTTCGGACTCGATACAACGCCAACGGCGTCGACCTCAACCGAGACTTCCCCGACTTCGGCGATCCGAACACGACGGCCGGTCGCGCCATCGAAACCGCCCACATCATGAACTGGAGCGCCCAGCACGCGTTCGTTGCCTCGGCCAACTTCCACGGCGGCGCGCTCGTGGCGAACTATCCCTTCGACAGCGATCGCTCCGGCTCTCGGTACACGCCCGACAACGATCTGTTCATTTACATCTGCGAGGAATACTCCAGCCGCAATCTGCCGATGTTCAACGGCGCATGGTATCACGGTATCACCAACGGGGCCGACTGGTACTTCATCTACGGCGGCATGCAGGACTGGAACTATCACTTCATGGGCTGCAACGAGATCACGATCGAGCTCAGTAACAGCAAGCAGCCCTCGGCCTCGCAGATCGGCATCTTCTGGAACGAGAATCGCGACGCGATGATGGCGTGCATCGAGACGTCGCTCATCGGCGTACGCGGCCTCGTCACCGATGCCGCGTCCGGCCTTCCGCTGGATGCCACCGTGACCGTCGCCGGCCGCAACCACGAGGTCTACACCGACCCCGACGTCGGGGACTACCACCGCATGTTGATGCCCGGCGTCTATGACCTGACCTTCGCGGCCGCCGGGTACGCCCCGGTTACCGTCCCGAACGTGACGGTTCTCGCCGGGCCCGCCACGCGGCTGGATGTCGAGTTGGGGCCGGCACCGCCCGTCACGCAGGACGTCAGTGCCAACGCCCAGACGCTTCTTACGACAATGATCCCGCTCTCTGGATACGATCCGAATGGCGACCCGATCGACTTCATCATCACGTCGCTGCCCGCTCATGGCGATCTGTCCGATCCCAGCGCGGGAGCGATCGCGAGTGTGCCCTACATGCTGGCGGCGGGGGGGGATCAGGTCGCGTACCTCGCCGACGCCTATCTCGGACCCGACAGCTTCGACTTCAAAGCCAACGACGGCGGGGTGCCGCCATCCGGCGGGGACTCGACCCCTTCGACCGTGTGGGTCACGGTCGTCCCGGACCAGACGCCGGGCTTGGTTTACAGCTTCCCGTTCGACAGCGACCCGGGTTGGACTGCCCAGGGCGGCTGGGCGTTCGGCCAACCCAGCGGCGGCAGCGGCGACCACGGCGATCCCGATCCCAGCGCAGGGCACACCGGCGCGAACGTGTATGGCTATAATCTCGCGCAGCCCGACGGCGGGTATCCCAACAGTCTCGCCGAGACGCATCTGACGACGACGGCCATCGACTGCACGGGCCTGACAAACGTTCAGCTTCAGTTCTGGCGATGGCTGGGCGTCGAGCAGTCGCAGTATGACCATGCGTACGTTCGCGTCAGCAACGATCTAGCCAACTGGACGACGGTCTGGGAGAATCCGAACGTGACGATCTCGGAAACCGCGTGGTCGCAGCAGCAGTTCGACATCTCCGCCGTCGCCGACGATCAGCCCGCCGTCTATATTCGATGGACGATGGGGACGACGGACGGCCTGTGGACGTTTTGCGGATGGAACGTTGACGATGTCGAGATATGGGCGGTGCAGGATGTCGCCTGTGCGACCGGCCCGGCCGACATGGACGGCGACGGAGACGTGGACGGCGACGACATTCAGCGGTTCGCCGACTGCTTCGTGGCGGATGACTTCGGCACTGCCGGATGTGTATGCGGCGGCGGGTTGACCGTCGCGGACTTTGTGGCTCACTTGCTGGCCGGCACGACCTATCCGTGATGCCGGCGGCTCGCGTTGCGTAGCTCGGGCTTCGCCCGACATTGGCAAGGTGCATGGCTTTCCGTCGGGCAGAGCCCGACCTACCTGACCTGGAACTCATGATGATCGCGAAGACAACGACAGCGATGAAGACAACGATAGCGATGGCGGGGGGGCTGGTGCTTCTCGCTGTTTCAGTAGGCCAAGCAGACGACCTCGCGGACCTTCACGCCGCCGCCATGAAAGGCGACCTCCTCCGCGTCCAAGCCCTGCTGGAAAAGTCGCCCGAGCTTCTCCACGCCAAGTCCAAAGCCGGCCGGACCGGGCTCCACGCCGCCGCCCTGGCGGGCGATCCGACCGTCCTCAAGGTGATGATCGCCCTGGGGGCCAAGCTCGACGCCAAGGATGTCAGAGGTGATGCCCCGTTGCACCTCGCGACGCGCTCGTTTCGAGGCCCGGCCGTCGAGGCCCTGCTCAAGGCCAAGGCCGACGTGAACGCTCTGAATCGCGATGGCATGACGCCGCTTCACCTCGCGGCATTCAGCGGCCTGAACGATCGAAGGACCGCGACCGCGCGAAGCAACCTGACCAGGCAACTCCTTGCCGGCGGCGCCGATGTCAAGGCCATCGAGCCGCGCGGCCTGACGGTCATGCACCTAGCGGCGCTCAAGGGCCGTGTCGAAATGATGGACGCGCTCAAGGCCGCCAAGGCCGACATCGCCGCGACCGACAAAGAGGGCCATCGCCCGATTCACCTCGCCGCGCGAGAGAACCAAACGGCGGCGATCGATTGGCTGCTGGCCAACAAGAGCGACCTGGGTTGGAAGGACAAAGCCGGCAACACGCCGCTGCACAGCGCCGCCGCCCGATTCCGCGCCGAAGCCGCGGCCCAGTTGATCCGAGCCGGCGCAGCCATCGACGCCAAGAACAAGCAGGGCAACACCCCCCTCCACGCCGCCGCCTCAGCAGGCCCTGTCGGGGTAGACGAAGTAGACCAAGCCATCAAGTCATGCGTAGAAGTTCTGCTAGCGGCCGGTGCCAACCCAAACGCCAAGAACAAGTCCGGCCAAACCCCAGCCGCCCAAGCCGAAAAGGCCAAACACCCCCAAACCACCAAGCTGCTGCGAAGCCGGATGGGCCGCTAAGGGCTGACTTCGCACACGAGCCTGCCTCTTGACCGCCAGCGGAAACCGGTCGAGAATCGGGCGTGGCCCGCCGCGCGGCGGACCACGCCCGGGATCGGACGGCGCGACTCTCCCCCGGTCGCGGCACAGCGGCATCCCCCTCGCCGCGTCCGAGACAACCCT
>CAYYPB010000378.1:0-3470 GCA_964473405.1 uncultured Planctomycetaceae bacterium | reverse complement strand
CCCCCCTCGCGGCCCCGGGTCCCCCCCCCCCCCCGGCGGAGGGGCGGGCGGGCGGGGTGGGGGTGGTGGTTGTAGTCGCCCGCGAGCCGGCCCTGCAGGGCGGGCCGCGCCAGCCCCATCGGGTTGGCCTTACTCTCGGCGCCGCCGCAGATGCAGATGTCGGCCGCACCGCGTTCAATCGTGCGAAACGCCTCGCCGATGGCCAAGTGCGAGCTGGCCTCGCCGCAAGTGATCGTGTTCGAAGGTGCCTGGCAGTCGTGAACGATCGTCACATGACACGCCAACATGTTCGGCAGGAACTTCAAGAGCCACAGCGGTGTCAGGTTGGCCATGCCCTCGGTACCCCAGCGAGCCAGACTGAAGCCCCGCTCCTTCGGTGCCTCGGGGCGCTCAGCCGATGTGGCCAGCGCTTCGGCCAACTCGGGCAAGTCGGCGCAGATGAGGCCGGCTCCAATGTTGGCGCCGAAGCGAGTCGACTCGACATCAACGTCGCCCTCGACCTCACCGCGATCCACAAGACACTTGGTCTTGAGGCCCGCGTCCTTGACGGCGTGATAGGCAGCCGCCACGGCCAGTTCGATGTCTCGGGCCATCACCTTCGTGGCCTTGCGGTAGCTCTTGGGGACGCATTCCTTGACCTTCAGACCCGACACCTCGCCGCCGATCTGCGAAGGGAATCGACTCGCATCGAACGTCTGAATCCGATCGATGCCGCACCGCTTCTCGACGAGCGCATCGAACGTCTCTGCAATGCCCAGGCCGACGGGCGATACCACGCCCAGGCCCGTAATCACAACGCGGTTCTTCTTCATGGCAGTCGGTTCCAAGGGACTCATTCATCCGCGGCGGTCGATCAAAGCCGCGACCGTAAGGGAGCGCCCAACGCCCAATGGCAAGGGCCGGCTCGTTCGACTGATGTGCGCTCCCTCACAGTCGCGGCTCTGATCAGATGCTCAGGCACCGGCCGCGGAGAGATTGTAGCTGCGCAGCAAGGACTTGAAATCCTCCGTGAAGACAAAGTTGTGTTCCGGAAAGACCAAGCCGCTGAGGTTGTTGTCGATGTGGGAGAAGACGATGTCGATTTCGGCCAACGGCTCACCGTCGATCGCAACCGTACCAGCCGTCATCGCCGCCTCGGGCGTGACTTGCTCCACCGTGGCGTCGTACTGCAACTGATCGCCCGGCCGAACCTCACGATGGAACACGGCCCGTTTGACCTTGGCCAGGATGACCTTCTCGGCGAAACCCCGGGCCTCGCCCACGAGAATGCCCGCCGTCTGGGCCATGCCCTCGACGATCAGACTGGCGGGCATCACCTGATAGGCTGGAAAATGGTCGTGCAGGTGCTCCTCGGCGAGGCTGACGTTCTTGATCGCCACCGCCCGAACGCCCGACTCGAAGTGCGTGAACTTGTCGATCCAGACCCAGCGCACGGCGTCAGGCCGCCAACTTCGTCGTGACGTAGTTCACGATCGTCTTGACCGTGAAGAGATTCGGCATCTGGGCGACGTCGGGATCGGCCTCGAAGTCGGTGAAATCCGCATGCGGCATCGCCGCCTTGAGCGTTTCGAGACCCTTGGCCGTCAGCTTGCCAGCTTCGACGAACTCGGCGTTGTTGAGAATATCCTCGGGGAACAACTCGCCCCGGGGAATCTTGATCGAGAACGTCTTTTCCAGACGAAAAACGATATCCAGAAAGTCGATCGACTCGGCGCCCAAATCGCCCGTCAACGTGGCTCCCTCGTTGATCTCGTCGTCGTCGACACCCAAGGCCTCGACCAGAACTTCCTGCACTTTTTGGAAAACATCTTCGCGACTCATCGCCATGCCTGGTACTCCTCCATGCGAACTGCTCAATTGCTGCTGCGAATCCTAATGAACAGTCTCGGCGTCAGTCCCCCACATCCACGAGACGGGGAACACACAGTCCTGTTCGTTACTTTGTCACGACCGGCTCAGCCGTCGCGTATCTGTGCCTAGTGTGTCTGTGCGGTCGTCATCGCCAGGGCGGACGGCCCGCCCAGCAACTCGAACTTGTTCCTCGCGTCCGCAACCAATCTCTCATCCGTCGGAGCCCACGCAGCGCTCCTATCGGCGAGGTTGTAATGCCGAAGCTTGAGCCGGGCCTTGACGATTTCTTCGCCCTCGACGCCGCGACCGCACACCTTGAAGTCGCTCGCCGTATCCTCGATCTTCACGGCGTCCGCCGTCACTTCCAGCGAGCCCCCCGGTGTCACGAAGCTCTTGTAGCTGACGTTCCGAGCCTCGGCCAACACGACCATGCTACGCGCGAAGTCCTGATGCACACGGACCAGCCAGGCCGATGCCTGAACCATCGCCTCCAACATCAAGACGCCCGGCATCACCGGAAACGTCGGAAAATGATCCGCCAGATACTCTTCCGCCAACGAAAGCGACTTGGTCGCCACGATCCGATCCGGAGGCTCGATGGACACGATCCGATCCAATAAGATGAACTTCATCGTCGCGTGTCTCTCTGGCCGTCCGACCTGCCGGGCCGCCCCGTCTCGGGATTGCACCGCCCCCGTCGCCGGTCGCCGCTAGCAAACCGAGCGTTGTAGCCAATGGGCGGAACCTTTTCAAGCCCATCTAGCCCTTCGGGCAGAGAATAACGCTTCTGGGCACCGCCGCAACCCCCCGAATCGCCCCAATTATGTCAGAGGGACGCTCTGCGAGCGGCAGGCCTACCTCGGCAGGCGAGGGGCTTGGGCTCTCGGGCCAACCCAGACCACAAGAGAGTACTGTGGCCGGAGGCTCCCCCAACCGTCACGCGCCGGCATCTCACATCTTGACCGCCCCTCGAACTGGACGTATGACACAGGCTGGAGTGCGGATTCGAGCACTCGCAAGGAGTCGGGGCTCGCCAAGAAGTCCATGAGCAGACCAACCGTCAGCGTCATCATTCCGACTCACGACCGCGCCGCGTTTCTCATCGAAGCGCTGGACTCGGTCGCTGCGCAGACCTTCGAGGATTACGAGGTCATCGTCGTCGACGACGGCTCCACCGAGGCAATCGCCGCCGCCGTCCACGACCACGGCACACGGCCCAGGGTCATCCGACAGCCGCACCAGGGGCCGGCGGCCGCCCGCAACAACGGGCTCGCCGAAGCGTCCGCGGACATCGTCGCATTCCTCGACAGTGACGACCTGTGGCTTCCCGAGAAGCTCGAGATCTTCACGCAAGCCATGACCGCTCGTACGGATGTCAATATCTTCTACGGTCCGATGGCACCGATCGACGAATCGCGCCGGCCTGTCGCGGGACGCACAAAGCCGTGCCACGACGGATGGATTACGCCCGCGCTGTTTTGCAGCAGCTTCGTCCATGTGCCTACGATCGTATGTCGCAAGCAAGTGCTACTCGATGTGGGCGGGTTCAACGCGTCGCTACCGGGTTGCGAGGACTACGATCTGTGGCTGCGCCTCAGCCTCAAGCAACAGTTTGCGCT
>CAYYPB010000377.1:0-3474 GCA_964473405.1 uncultured Planctomycetaceae bacterium | reverse complement strand
TGTGCGCGTCTGCTTTTTGGGCGCCGGCGTCGCCTGCGCTTCCCCCGGTGCCTGGGCCAGGCCCACCCCCCCCGCCGGCATGCTGGGTTCCCCCCTGCCGCAGAACTTCGCTAGCCCCTATCTGGCCCGAAACATCACCGACTTCTGGCGGCGCTGGCACATCTCGCTCTCGACGTGGCTCCGCGACTACTTGTACATCCCGCTGGGCGGCTCCCGCGACGGCCGCCTGCGAACCTATCGAAATCTGATGATCACGATGCTGCTCGGCGGGCTCTGGCACGGGGCGAGCTGGACCTTCGTCGTATGGGGAGCCATCCACGGCACGGTCCTCATCCTCACCAAGGCTTTCGCGGGGTTCGTGCCCACGCCGGTTTCTCAGTGGCAGCGCCGCGCACGCACCACGCTCGGCTGGGCCGCCACGCTCCTGGTCGTTCACATCGCCTGGGTCTTCTTCCGGTGCCAGCCCATGATCCCGCAGGGCGCTCTAGAGCCCGAGCCGACGACGGCCGCGCTGGCAAGGGCGACGTATTTCGTCACGCATCTGTTCGTCCCCGCACAAGTGGAGAACCCCGTCTGGCTGATGAACAAGCTGCCCGTCGTGTGCCTGCTCATGCTGCTGGCGGCGATGCACGTGTACGAAGAATGGACGCGCCGCGGTCGCCCGCCGCTCAGATTGCCCGCCCCCGTGGCCGGCGTAGCCTACGCCGCGTGGATCATCGCCCTGGTCGTCTTAAGCCCCGAGAACACCAACCCGTTCATCTATTTTCAGTTTTGAGCAGCCCCGCGTTAGAATAGGAACCCATGAGAAAAGCCAAACTAACGATCCTCGGAGCCACGGGGGCCGTCGGGATCGAGTTCCTGAACCTCCTGGAGCAGCGCGGCGTCGAGCCTGGCGACTTGGCCCTTCTCGCGTCGGCCCGATCGGCCGGCAAGAAGATGCCCTATCGCGGCACGACATTGACCGTCGCCGAGGTCGGATCCGACAGCTTCGACGGCATCGACATCGCCCTCTTCGGTGCCGGTGGTTCGACATCCCGCCAGTGGGCCCCTATTGCCACAGCGGCCGGCGCTCGCGTGGTCGACAACAGCTCGGCCTTTCGCATGGACGAGGCCGTTCCACTGGTGATCCCCGAGATCAACGCCGAAGCCATCGGCGACGCGCCGGTCATCGCCAACCCCAACTGCTCGACGATCATCATGAACATCGCCGTCTGGCCGCTGCACTGCCGGCGGCCGGTCGAGCGGATCGTCGTGAGTACCTATCAGGCGGTCAGCGGGGCCGGCCAGCAGGCGATGTTCGAACTGGAGCAGCAGACGCGCGACGTCCTCGATGGCAAGGCCGCCATCCCCGGCGTGCTGCCCGTCCAGTCGGCGTTCAACCTCTTCAGCCACAACACGCCGATCGATGAGCAGGGCTACAACACCGAAGAGATGAAGATGGTCCACGAGACGCGGAAGATCTTCGCGGCCCCGGACATCGCCATTACGGCCACTTGCATTCGCGTGCCGGTGCTTCGCGCCCACAGCGAGGCGATCAACCTCACCTTCCGCGAGCCCATCACAGCGGAGGATGTTCGCAAGATCCTCTCCGCCGCGCCGGGCATTCGCGTCGTGGACGACCGAGCGAACAACCGATTCCCGATGCCCATCGATGCGACGGGTCAAGACGCCTGTCTTGTCGGCCGCATCCGCCAGGACATCAGCCAACCGGACGGCCGAGGGATCGAGTTGTTCGTGTGTGGAGATCAACTGCGCAAGGGCGCGGCGTTGAACGCGGTGCAGATCGCCGAGTGCATCCTGGGCGAGTAGGCCCGGCGATCAGAGTTCCCGACTCACCAGCGCCATCGCAACGCCCTGGATGGAAAACTCCCGCGTGGCGTCGACGATCAGCGGCACGGAGTGCGGGTTGTCGCCTCGCAGGATCACCAAGCGGTTGTCCGATTGGAACTCCACCGTCACGCGCTTCAAGGTCGGCAGGCCATCCACAAGACACGCACAGATCCGCCCCTGCACGAACTCCGGATCGACGCCAGGTCGATAGTCCACCAGGATGATGTCGCCGCGTTTCAGCGTCGGCTCCATCGAGTCGAACTCGCAGCGCAGGCAGTACCGATCCTGATGCCACAGGTGCCGCAAGATCGGAAACATCTCCAACTGCTCCTGCGACTGTGACGGCGGGCCGTTGGGGATGGTGCCGAAGATGGGCAGATCGCGTGTGTCCAACGCCTGCGGCGCGTCGTGGCCGTCGCCCTCGCCAAGCAGCACCGCCTCCGGCACGCCGAGCGTCACGGCAATGGCGCGAAGTGTACCGGGCCGCGGTGTGCGTTGGCCGCGTTCGATAGATGAGAGATAGCCTTGGTTGACATTGGCTTCGGCCGAGAGCTGCGTCTGCGTCAAGCCGCGCTCCAGACGGATGGCGCGGATGCGCTGGCCCACGGTCGTGCCGCTCGGATAGCCTCCTCCATGATGTGCGCCGGCAGGCATCCTGGCATTTTACACCACAGCCCGCGATCCTGCTGCCCCCCATCCGCGACGTCTGTCCAAGCCGATCTGTGTTGTCAGCCCCGCTCGCGTGGGATAGCTTGCCGGAATGAGCGAACCGGCCATCCCGCCAGCCGAGCAACGCAAGGGGCCGATTGTCGCGGTCCTATGGGCCGCCGCGATCGCACTGGCCCTCTGTGCCGCGTTCGCTCGTCACGCCGATGGTCGCAGCGTCTTGTCGCCCGCCCTAGAATGGGCCCTTCAGACGCCCTTGCTGGCGATCTGGCTACTCTGTCGCTGCCACCGAGGACCGAGTGCGGCCGACCGCTGGCTCACGGCGTTCGTGCTGATCGGCGGTATCGTTCTCGCAACACAGCACGCGAGCCCAAGCCTGTTTTTTCTGGCCGCGACGACGTTCGTTTGCGGAAGCCTCTTGCTGGAACAGCTCGCAGGACTGTATCGCAAGCTGGACGCGCGGATCGACGAGCCCCTGGCACTGTTGCGAACCGTGTGGCGATCCTGGTGGCTACTCTTGCTCGCCAGCACGTTCCTCCTGTCGATCCCCCTCGGAACGCGCTCCGCCGTGCCGGACTATCGGCACAGCTTCTGGAGCCATGTCCTGGACAACGCCTTCGTCGCCGCCAGTTCCGTCTGCCTCGTCTGTCGCTCTGTCCGTTGTCGAACCTGCGCTTGGGCGTAGTCAAGGACATGCGGGACCATCCGCTTAAACTGATGATGGGGAAAGGCCTCCTGGTCACCGTCGGCTCCGACGACCTTCCCTTCGATGGAACCGCCAGCGGCGCGATCGAGGACCACGATTTCCACGCCTTTCCCCTTCCCGACCCGAGCGGCTACCTCGTCGCCGGCAGCAACGTGCTCGCGATCCAGCTCCACAACGCGTCGATCGGGAACAGCTCGGATGCCTTCATCGACGTTCGGCTGAGCAGCTCGACCGGAGCGAAAAAGAACTGGTGCTGGCAAGCTGGGAAGGTG
>CAYYPB010000376.1:0-3474 GCA_964473405.1 uncultured Planctomycetaceae bacterium | reverse complement strand
GGGTTCCGCTGCGCTCCACCCGTGGCTACTGACCGCGACCCCTCCGGGGCCGGTTTGTACGTGCGGGCGGAGTTGTGCAGATACCATTGGCGTGAGCCGTGGGTTCTTCGCCCCAGGCATTCACTCCACCGTTGCCGTATCCCGCACACCTTCGCCGAAGGAGCTGCCCGACAGCAGGTTCTCGTAGATTCGTCGGTAGTTGTCGACGAATGCACAGACGCCAAAGACCTCATAGGCCTGACCTCGCGCGGTCTCGGTGACACGGCTGCGAAGCGTGTCGTCCTCCAGGGCTGTGAGAAGCCGAGCGGCCAGCGAACGCGGATCCGTGCGTGTGCAGAGCAGCCCGTTCATCCCGTCGGCGATGATCTCCGCGATACAAGGCACCGCACTGCCGACGACCGGCAGTCCCCCGGCCATGGCCGCGGCGAGTGGTTCGATGCAGACGTCGCCAGCCGCGGGCACCATCAGCACATCGGCGCAGGCGGCGAGCTCAGGCCACCCGAGGCTCGCATCCGGAAATGTCAATACGCCCGGCACGCCGATGCGGTCGGCGAACCGCTCGATCCGCCGTCGTTCGCGAGAATCGCACGGGACGATCACGGTCAGATCGTGAAGGACGTGCTTGACGATCGCCGCCGCCCATAGCCCTTGGCGTTGACCGCCCGATCGAGAGGCGGGTGCGCTCATCAGCACGACGGGTTTGGCGTCGCCGACTACGCGTGCTCTCAGCCCCTCGTCGCGAGCGCGGTTGATCGCGCCGAAGTCGATCGCCCCTCGAACCACCGCGACGCGATCGGGCGTGACGCCGAGGCCAAGCAAGCTGCCGCGAAGGGCTCGATAGCCCACGGCCACGCCACATCGCGCAGGCATCGCGCGTCCCCACTTTCGCGGAGCATCGAGTTGCAGCGGATCGAGCAGGGTCACCAGCAGCGGCAGTTCGCCGGCACCGACGCTGCACGCCCAGGCCGCTTCGACGCCCCAGGCGTGAAGAACACTTGCGCCGGCTTGCGCCGCCAGACGTTTGAGTCGCGGTGCCCAGGCCCAGCGTCGCCGCCGCATTCGCGCGGGTGCCAGAACGACGTCGGTCTTCAAGAATGCGGTCGCCAAGCGGGCCGTCGTCGGGTCCAGGCAGCAGACGGGCGAGGCTTCAGGCGCACGGCCATCGGTGCCGCGTTGCTCGCGCAGCGTGGCGAGCGCTTGCAGTTGCGTGATGTCGCACGTGCGATCGAGGACGTGGAAGACGGCGGTCACTCGGCGAATTCCCGATGCTCGTAGAACAGGCCGGCGACCTTCTGCCCGAGTTTTCGGCCGAGTTTCGTGGCCACATCGGAGGCCGAGACCTCGCCCCCCTCGGACACGGGTTCGGTCGTCGAGACGCACAGGCGACCGTTGCCGGAACGCGGCCAGAGGCGGACATCGCGAATGCGCTCGGTGGACAGCACCTTGACCCGGACGGCGAATTCGCCCTGAAACAAGGGTGTGCCAGGCTCGGCGCGGAGCGTAAATCGCTCGACCCAGACGTAGAGCACTTGTTCTGCACCGAGTTTCTCGCCGATCTCCCGCGTCTTCATCTTGTCGAGTTTCCGCTCGGTCTGGCGAAGATGTCTCAACTCGCTCGGGGGGATGACGCGGTGATTGACGTCGAACTCCAGAAAGTTCTCGGCGATCGTTGCGTGGAGTTCGCGGATGGCCTTGGGCTGTGTGACGAAGTTCCGCCTGTCGTCGATCATCACGAGCAGTGGGCCTTTGGTCAGTGTGTACTCCGCGTCGATGACCTCGCCGCCGCTGAAGTTGGCCCAGAACGCCGCCATCTGGATGCAGCCGGAATTCGTGAGGATCAACACGCCGAGTAAGGGCAACAACCTACCACTTCTTCGGTGCATCCTGCATCTTGACTTCATGGGCATGGAACTTCCTCGATGTCACTTGTGCGAAGTGCTCAACGACCTCGTGGATGAGGTCGGTTTCGGTCATGCTCTGGACGCCATGCAGCGCCTTTGGCGGGAACGTCACCTTGAGCTCATCTTCGTACACGGCCTCTATGATCTCGTCTTCGCCGCATTCGTACAGATTGAGCGTCGCGTCGATCCTCGCCTTGCGAAGTTCGGGCGTGTCACTGGCACGCGACGTAAACTCGAGCAAGTCGATCCGAAGCACCAACTCGCAATCGAGCGCCTCGCAAATCTCGTTGTTGCCCATCCCTTCCCAGGCCCGGCCCGTGTCCGCGGTGAAATCGTCGACCTTGCGGGCGGAGACAATGTCCGCCTCCGGGAGATTCTTCGTCAGATAGTGCGTCACGGCCCGACAGACCGAGCGCGTCGCACGCGGAAACTCGTCGTGGATCGACTGATCCGCCCACACGAGTACGGCCACCTTGCGACCCGAGATCTTGCCGTACTCGGCCTCGACGGTTTCGGTCTTGTCGGGATCGGTGAGGAAGTAGAACCCCTGGCAACCCGCCAGCAACCCGACGCCCATCGCCCCCAACAAACCCACAACAGCGAACCGCCCGCGCCACCCAAGAGCCGCGAACTTTAGTTCGCGCGGTCTTCCGATTGCTCGAAAGGCCCCACATCGAGTACGCCGATTCGACTCGTCCATCAGACTCATGCGAGAAGTCCTCACTTGACCGGCAGCACGCCGGTCAACATGCCGTACGCAATCTTGAAGCCCCAGCCCGCCAGAATCAAGAAGCCGAGCCCCACGATCAGCCGCATGCCGATCCGGTCCCAGTTCACATCGATCGTCCAGCCCGCGACGGCCACATAAACGCCGTAGGCGAACAGGATGATCGTCGCAATACACAGCACCATCCCGGCAGGCTGAGCCAGAAATGCCGCGATCAACCGTCCGCGAACGACGTTCGAGAACGACGTGGTCATTCCGCAGGTCGGGCACGGCAAGCCGGCGTTCAACACGAAACTGCACGGCGGCATCCCCAGGGCTTCGTGCGTCCCCATGCCCGCCGGATTCGGCGTCAGATATACCGCGACCGACAGCACGCCGGCGCAGGCAGCGGCAACCAGCGCCCACACGACGCGCGTATGGCTAGTGGCCCTTTGGCGGGGCCCCAGGATGCGGCGACTGACGACGGCTCGGGCTAGGATCGGCTCCGCGGCGATATCAGGATTCCCGTCATCTCCCCCACGCGCGAGCGCTATCGAATGTCGCGAACGTCGCGAACGGAACAGTGGCATCGTGCTGGGATGTCCATTGTCGCCGGGCGTGGGCAATCCGCAAGGAAGGCCATAGGACGATATGGCCGCACCGCGTTCAGAGTCAACCACCGGCCCACCGCGCCGGCAGGGACCACGGAGAATCCGAACTCGCAGCAGGTATTCGCCACGCGCGAAGAGCCGCGGGCTTCAGCCCACGCGGCCTCTGTTTGCGAGGGAACGCCACTCGTTGGTGCATAGCCGCGTCCCGCCGCGCCGGGATAGCATGCGGCTCTGCCGCAGGGAAACTCGCCACAAC
>CAYYPB010000375.1:0-3494 GCA_964473405.1 uncultured Planctomycetaceae bacterium | reverse complement strand
AGCGCCTCCCGCTTGCTGGCGTCTTGGACCTCGATCAACGACTGAAACAGACGGACGCCGCGTGACGCCATCTCCTCGGCAGCATGGACGATCAACTGTCGGAGTGTGTCCTGATCGGAGCCGGCATGCCCGGCGGAAGGTAGCAGCAGCATCGCCGTTCGACCGGGCGAAAGAAGGCACGTACACGCGGTCGTGGGCCTGCCGTCAGACTCGCAGAACCACTGCAGGTTCAAGTCGAACGACATGGCTCGGGCATATTCGATGAATGCGGTGACGTGACGTTCGAGCAACGCGGCGCTCATAGAGCCGGCCGTGGCGAGACTGAGACGCAACGCCGCCCGGATTTCGGTGGGTCCGACCGGCCTGATCTGAATCGTCGCCATGCCATTGGCTCGTTTGAAGGTCAAGACACCGGACTCTCGCATCGGGCGATCATTCGACCGACGCAGCAGCCCCGAGCGGAGCCGAAACACCCTTCGCACGACCGGCCAGGTCGGCCAATGCCGCACCGCAACGGTCCACGTCATCCATGGAATGATAGGCCCCGAAGCTCAGCCGCGTGGTGCCGCCGGAGCGATCCGTGCCGAACGTGGCGTGCGCCATCGGAGCGCAGTGGATGCCCGACCGCGTGAGGATGTCGAACTCCGTCTCGAGCGCAGCCGAAAGCTGATCCGGCGACATGCCCCCAACGCACACGCTGAAGACAGCGACGCGTTCGGTGGCCACATCGGGGCCGAGTACCGTCAACGACTCGATGTCGGCCGCGCGTTCGAGGAAGCGCGCACTCAGGGCAAGATCGTGCGCCCGCAGCGCATCGATCGTTCTGTCTTCGATCCACGCAATCGCCGCGTCCAGCCCCGCCAGCCCAATCGCGTTGTGGCTGCCGGGCTCGAACTTGTCCGGCATGAACGCCGGCTGAACGGGCCGGTCGCTGACGGACCCCGTACCACCCTCCATCAGGGGTTCCAACGACGCCTCGAGGCCCGGCCGAATATAGAGCGCGCCGGTCCCCAGGGGGCCCATCAGGCCCTTGTGGCCTGGCGCGGCGAGCAGATCGATGCCCGCCGCCTGCACGTCGATCGGTACATGTCCGATGGTCTGCGCCGCATCGACGAGCAGCGTGATGCCGCGCCGCCGGGATTCGCTGCCGATGGCTTCGATTGCCTGGAGCGAGCCGGAGACATTGCTGCCGTGGACGACCGCAATCAAGCGCGTCTGCGGACCGACCGCGTCGAACAAGGCGTCCACATCGACAAGTCCCGTGGCCGCGTCGGCTTGGACGTAGGTGGCCTCAATCCGCCCGGCGGCCGTCAGGGCGTGCAGCGGCCGCAGCACGGAGTTGTGCTCCATCGTCGTCGTCACAACATGGTCGCCCTGACGGAGATGGCCCTTGATGGCTTGGTTGAGCGCGGCGGAACAGTTCATCGTGAAGACGACATGCTCGGGCGCTTCTGCATGGATAAGCCGCGCGAGGCGGCTGCGGCAACTGGCCAGAATCTCGCCGGTCTCGACCGCTTCTCGATAGGCTCCACGGCCCGCCGAGGCCCCCAGACGCTCCGCGTAGGCCCGCATGGCCTCGAAGACCTCGGGAGGCTTGGGAAAACTCGTGGCGGCGTTGTCGGCGTACAATCGTGACGGCATGGAACTCGGACCCCGGATCGACCCGGTGTGGTGGCGCGCACGCGCGAGAAACTCACTCGCACGTTGTGGCGTCCGACGCCCATCCGTGCGCGTCGGCGGATTCTATCTGATGAGCCTTGGCCTTGGCAATCCTGTCGGGGCTCCGCGTTCGTTCCCTGGCAGGGGTCGGCAGGCCCCCCGTGAGACGAGACGGGCCGATTCGATGACTATGATGAGCTCAGGCGTAAACCAAACGCGTGCGGATGGGTAGAAATAGCCATGGCGGCACCCGCCTCGTCCGAGAAGACCAGGCGAACGTGGGGATCCGAGGCCGATGGTCCGATCAAACTGATGCGGAGCCCCCTGCCCTTCAGAGGTGGCCCGCCCCAACGAGGACGAGGGAGAACACGATGAGACCAGACAAAGGTACCGCCCCCGCGCAGTCGGGCCCCCGCCTCCATCGCGGCCTGCTGACGATGCTGGCCCTGCTATTCGTCCTGGCGGCGAGCCATCAGTTCGACGTGCCGGGCCGCGTGGCCTACGCCCTGGAACGCGGCAAACTCAAGGCCGACCTGGACCATCTGCAATCGCTGGACATTGCCGAGGTCGCCACGCTCGAGCAGGTCTCTCACGCCTTCAGCGTCATTGCCAAGGCCGTCAAGCCATCGGTCGTCTACATCGAATCCGTCTCTGAGAACAAGGCCGTCAACCGCGAACTCGAGCGGCTCTTCGGCGAACACAACTTCCAACCTCAGCCGTCCCGCGGAACCGGCAGTGGCGTGATCCTCGACACCGAAGGTCACATCGTCACGAACAACCATGTGGTCGAAAACGCCGAGGTCGTTCGCGTCATGCTCTCCGACGGTCGCCGTTTCCGCGCCGAGGTGGTCGGTATCGACACGAAGACCGACCTCGCCGTCATTAAGATCGACGCCGAGAAGCTGCATCCGGCCCGGCTCGGGGACTCGGACCGCATGAACGCCGGCAACATCGTCCTGGCCATCGGCAGCCCGTTTCGCCTCGGCCACAGTGTCTCTCATGGCATCATCAGCGCCATCGGGAGGTCAGACGTCAGCGTCGACATCGAGTATCAGAACTGGCTCCAGACCGACGCCCCCATCAATCCGGGCAACTCCGGGGGCCCGTTGATCAACACGCGCGGTGAAGTCGTCGGCATCAACACGGCCATCGCCACGAAGTCGGGTGGCCACCAGGGGGTCGGATTCGCCATTCCCTCCAACGTTGTCTCGCAAATCGCCAACCGTCTCAAAGCCGGCGAGGAGATCGTCCGCGGCTACCTGGGTGTTGTGATCCAGCAAGTGAGCCCCTCGATCGCCGAGGCCTACGGGCTCGACGGCCCCGGGGGCGTCCTCATCGGCAGCGTCGGCAAGAACACGCCCGCTTCCAAGGGTGGCCTCAAACCCGAGGACATCGTCCTCGCCATCGACGGAAGAGACATCACCACGCGCGAACACCTCCAGGAAATGATCGCCAACACGCTGCCCGGCACCGACGTCGACCTGTCGGTCTGGCGCAAGGGCGAACTCTCGCACTTGACGATCCACGTCACCGCCCAGCCCGAGGACTTCTCGACGACCGGATCGATCCGCGATCTCAATCGCCGCCGGGGCGAGTCGCCAGAGGATGGGCTGCCGGAGGGACTCGACGGAACCTCGAAGAAGCCCGACGCCGATACGACCGGCCTGTTCACCGACCTGGGCCTCGAAGCCGCGACGGTCTCGCCGAAGCTCGCCAAGTGTTTCGGCCTCGATGAGAGCATCCAGAACGGTGCCCTTATCATCCATGTGGACCTGACGGGCGAGGCCTTCGAGGCACGGCTTCGAGCCGGTCAAGTCGTGACGCGCGCCAACGGC
>CAYYPB010000374.1:0-3507 GCA_964473405.1 uncultured Planctomycetaceae bacterium | reverse complement strand
GCTCCCTGCGCGGCCTCGAGCGCTGCGTCGCCGTGTCTCACGACCGCGGAACGTCCCGGCGCTTCACGGTGAGCCAGATGGCTCCGAGGAGGCCCGCCATCAAGCCCACTCCGATCGCATAGTGACGAGGGTCGGCGCCCGGAAGGTCGCGCAGCGATTCGGGCGGCGGCTCCTGTGTGGCTCCCGCCGAGCGGCGGGGGTCGGCACTGCGCGCGTCCTCCGACCCGCGCTCCCCGCAGTCACCGTCGGCCGCCCGCGTCGCGCAGCGGTTCGAATCCGCCGGCATCAAGGTCACGAAGGGCGTCGGCGGCCACGGCGTTGTCGGCGTGCTGACCAACGGGACGGGGCCGACCGTGCTGGTGCGCGGCGATATGGATGCCCTGCCGATCACCGAGGAGACGGGCCTGCCTTATGCCAGCAAGGTCGTCCACACACGCCCCGATGGATCGAAGGTCGGCGTCATGCACGCCTGCGGCCACGACATGCACCAGACCGTTCTCGTGGCCACGGCCGAGACACTCGCCGCCATGAAGGACCGTTGGCGTGGAACGGTGGTGTTCGTGGCCCAACCTGCCGAGGAGATCGGGCGTGGTTCTCGGAGCATGATCGAGAGTGGACTGTTCGAGCGATTTCCCGTGCCGGACCATTGCCTCGCGTTGCACGTCTCGCACGAACTCCAGGCAGGCACGATCGGCTACACCTCCGGCTGGGCGTTCGCCAATGTCGACTCGGTGGACATCACAATTCACGGCAGGGGCGGCCACGGAGCGCAACCCCACACAACCATCGACCCCATCGTCACGGCCTCCCAGCTCGTACTTGCGCTGCAGACCATCGTGAGTCGTCGCGTCGATCCGCGTGACACCGCCGTCGTAACGGTCGGCTCGATCCATGCCGGCACAAAGCACAACATCATCCCGAACGAGGCGAAGCTCCAACTCACGGTTCGCTCATACACCGATGAGGTTCGCAAGAAGCTGCTGGATTCGATCCGCCAGATCACGGAGGACACCTGCAAGGCGGCGGGCTGTTCAACGCCGCCGGACATTCGCGTTATCGACGAGGACTTCACGCCGGCCTCGTTCAACGACCCGACGCTAAGCGAGGCGACCGCCGCCGTATTTCGTCAGATCCTCGGCGAGAAGAACACGATCGTCCGGAGGCCGTCGATGGGGGGCGAAGACTTCGGTCGCTACGCGCGTCACCTGGAAAAGCCCGGCTTCATGTTCTGGCTGGGTGTCGTGGACAAACCCCGTTTCGATGCCGCCCAGCGCCCAGGCGGCCCCTCACTGCCGCCCGTCCACTCGTCGAAGTTCCGCACGGACCCGGAGCCGACCATCCGAACAGGCGTCCGTTGCATGACCGCGGCGACGCTGAACCTGTTGAAGGCTCCTCGTGGTACCCGCACCCCCGTTCCCTGAGTCGTCGCAACCCCTCTGACCGCACGTTACGGGGTAGCAGGGACGCACAATCCGGGAATCCGCGAAGCGCATGAGCGGAAGTCCTTCCCTTGCCCCGCGGCGCCCCTATAGTATCTCCACACGTTCGGCACGACGCGGCGGATCGCCCCGCCCAAACCGCTCATGAGGAATCCACTGTGCGCATTGCTTTGGTCAGTCCGATTACACGACGCTCGCAGGGCTATCACACGACAGGCAGCTACATCCCGCAGTTGGGCCTGCAAGTCCTCGCGAAGCTCGTGCCGGCGGAGCATGAGGTCGAGATCATCGACGAGGTCTTCGGCACGACCGAAACCGACGGGATTCTCGTCTCGGGCCGCTACGATTTGGTCGGCATCACCTCCTACTCAAGCGGCGCGACGCGAGCCTACGAGATCGCGGCCGCCTGTCGCGAGCGCGGCATCACCACGATCATGGGCGGACCTCATGCCTGGGCGTGTCCCGATGAAGCCGCCGAACATTTCGACTCGGTCGCCGTCGGCGAGTGCGACGAGATATGGCCTCAGATCATCGAAGATGCCGTGGCGGGCCGGCTGAAGCCTCGCTACAACGGCACGTTCTCGAAACTCGCGGAGAAACACCTCGGCGCGGCCGCCCAAACAACCCAACCCATCAATGGCAAGTACAGCATCTCCGCGATCCAAACCTCGCGCGGTTGCCCGGTCGGCTGCGAGTATTGCTCGGTCACACAGTTCAATGGTGCCCCCATCCGCCGGCGCGACATCGCCGACATCATCGAGGAATGGAACCAAACGCCGCGAAACGTCTTGTTCGTCGCCGACGACAACTTCTTCGGCGTTGGTCCGGCGCATGCCGAGTGGGCCAAGGAGCTGCTGCGAGCCATCGCCGAGCACGGCAAGAAACGCATCTGGTTTGGCCAGACAACCATCAACATGGGCGACGATCCCGAGGGGCTGAAACTCGCGTACGCCGCGGGCTGTCGATCGATGCTCGTCGGGTTCGAGACCTTCAACGAGCAAGCACTCAAGCAATACCACAAGGGTGTCAATGCACTCAATCTATCCCGCTATCAATCTCTGACGGATGGGTTCCACAAGGCTGGCCTGTCTGTGTTCGGCGCGTTCATCATCGGAGCCGATGAGGACACCCCTCAGACCGTCGCCGAGACGGCGGTGACCGCCGTGCGAATGGGCATCGACATCATTCAGATCACCAACCTGACGCCGCTGCCCGGCACGAGGATGTTCGAACGATTCAAGGACGAGGGCCGATTGCCCGCGACGGATTATCCGCGAGATTGGGAGCGATACACCTTCACCGAGACGGTCTACGACCCCAAGGGCATGACCGCCCGAGAGCTGGACGAGGCGATTTACGAGTTGCGATATGCGGCCGCCACGAGTCGTTGGGTCTTCAAGCGGGCATTCCGCACGTTGATCCGCACGCGATCGCTAACGACTGCGTTGTTCGTCCTCGAGACCAACCGCGGCTGGAAGCGCATGGCCCAAATCCAAAGGCCGGTGGACGAAGAACGCTTCGGCTTCACACCCAAGCCATCACCGCGTCTGAAGGAGATCTTCCGCGCGTTCCAGATGCACCTAACGGCCCGCGTCACCGACACGGGCGCATCGTCGGCCGCGCCCGGGGTCGACCCAGTCGCTACTCCCCTGGCGGCTGGCGGTGGCACAACGTCCCGCGGATCGGAGTAGGCTGCGACGGCGGTCGCGTGTCTGGCTCTCTGGCCGGCTTATGCCCCTGCCCAGGGCGGGCAGTGGGAGACCTATACGCGCGCTGGTGTCGCGGCGCATCGACAAGGCAACTACCCCGAGGCCGAGAAGCAGTTTGGCGTGCAAAAGACAGTTAGTGTTATTAAACTCGCCAGGAACTATAGATAGCCCATATAGGGGAGACCTACTCACTTATTTGAAAAATATAGGAAACGACATAGTTATTATTAGAAAACATGATAGATATGCTCAAATAATGATAAAGAAAGTAATACCTATGAAATTTGAAGAAGTAGAAAAACTAAAAGAAACTGATCGTGGTGCTGGAGGCTTTGGCTCCACTGGAAAATAGGAGAGAC
>CAYYPB010000373.1:0-3519 GCA_964473405.1 uncultured Planctomycetaceae bacterium | reverse complement strand
CCCATGGGGGTGGGGGACGGACGAGGAGATGTCGCACCGTTCGATCATCGAGTCCACCGGCCAATCCTGGAAGGAGCGAGGCTCCCGGGCAATCGCCTTCAGCCGCAAGGTGGGCCCGGCAGTGGCCGGACGGCTGGCGGTCGCTATGATGCGAATGGCGTGGAGCGTATCGGCAACCGGGCCGGGGGAGACAACGATGAGCCAACTCGATGAAACACAGAATCTCGAACCCGTGTTGCGCGTCATGATGATGCCGCGCGACACGAATCCCCAGGGAACGATATTCGGCGGTGTGATTCTGAGCTACTTGGATCAAGCCGGGGCCGTCCACGCCCGACGGCTCGGCTGTGACCGCATCGTCACCGTGGCAATGGACTCCATCGAATTCAAGGAGCCCGTTCACGTCGGCGACATCCTCAGCTTCTACGCGGAGACGATCCGTATCGGACGCACCTCCGTGCGTATCCGCCTGCGCGCCGAGGCGGAGCGCTTCGCGCCGCCGCGCGATCGCGTACATGTGACGTCGGCCGAACTCGTCTTCGTGGCAGTCGATGAAGACCGCAGGCCGACACCGATCGGCTGAGACAGAACGCCGAGAACCTGAAGCTGAAAACCGAAAATCGAAAACCCAAGGCCCAAGGCCGAAAGTCGGATACCGAGCGCTAGAACCTCGGGATGTCCGACGTCGGGACGGGGGGCTTGATCCCACCTCTGGTGTCCGGGGCGGGTTCGCGGAGTAAATCCTCAAAACCGCACCGTGCCTCGATCTGATCGATGGCGAACCAGTTGTGCATGAGGACCGCTCGCCGCTCGCCGGCCAACTTCCCGAAGGCCTGGCCGCGGAACTTGGCCTCGTAGCTGGCCGTATTCACGCTGCCGGTAGCATCTGACGTGTCGCGTTCCACGATGAACCACTTCCTCTGCAATTCGACGGGAATGACACGAACCGGAGGAGCAGGATCGACGGCGGGCTGCGTCGCGGCTGTCTTCATCCGATCGGACTCGGGGGCGTCCAACGCCGGCGGCACCCAGTCGGCCGCGGTCATCTCGAAACATGCGTCGATGAAAGCCTCGGACTCCCCAACACCCCGAACCTTGGCGGGCTGGAGCGTCGTCTTGCCGGCCAGCAGCGCCTCGCGCTGGGCCTCGCCGAGGAGAGCCGTCTTGCGCGGGAATGGGGAGGGAAACTCGACGCGAAGCACGCCACCCGTGGTTCGAATCTCCTCGAACATCGTCAAGGCCTTCTCGATGCCGACGCGAGCCGACACGGCGGCAAACTCATTGGCGAGCGGGGCCAACTTCTCGTAGGCGTGTGAAAGGCGCACGTCGTTTTCGACCTGGTCACGAACCTCATCCAGCGTTGCGGGGGCCTGCGACGAACTCGTCCCCACCACGCTGAAAAGAACATAAGCGTTCGTCTCGCCAGGAAGAGAGACCAGTCGTCCACCGACGATCTTGGGCACTTGACGGCCCGAACACGCCAACGGCGTACTCGGGCACTGGAACATCTGGAGACGCAGGGCCGTGTCCCGCCCCTTCTCCGGTGAATACAAGCCCTTCACACGAAACGCATACTCGGAGAGTGTCAGCGGGGCATCGCCCTCGCTGGGCGTGGACGCGTTCTTCAAGGCGATTGTCTCAGCCAGTTCGGCTGCGGGCGAAAGCGGCAGCTCGGCGTACTCGATCGTGACGCCGAAACGCTTGCCAATCCGCGCCGCCGCGAGCTTAAGCAGGTCGGCTTGGTCGACCCCGCTGGGGATCGCCTTGAAACCCGTATCCGAATCGACCGGCGACTCGGCCCAAGGCTTGGTCATCTCGTCCGCCAGCTTGCCCATCGCCCGGCGAGCAACCTTCAACGCCTTGCGGTCCCGAAGCTCGCGCTCCACCTGGTCACGGGCCTCGCTGAAGGCCTTGACGACTTGCTGGGGCACCTTCTTGGGTGTCGGGCGCGTCGTCGCGGGGGACGTCGCCGGCGCGGGTGCATCGACATAGATCGTCTCTTGGTACTTGTCCTTGTTGGCCTTCCAGTGGGTCTTTACGTCTTCCTGCGTGATCTCAACCTCGGGGCGAAGCGTGTCGACCGACGCGACGGCGTATTGAATCTTCACGCGGTCGGCGTACTTGTAGCCGATGCCCGTCGGGCCCGTACCGGCGTCGACATCTTTGTATTGGTCGAAGTACCGCTGAAGTTCCGTCTCGCTCAGCGCCTCCTCGCGATCGATGAACTTGGCCGCGTCCAGCGGGACGAATCGCACGCGCATCCGGTCCTCGGTGTCCTGGGCATAACGCCTCATCTGTGGCTCGGATGGGATAGCAGCCGCCCAGACGCGCTGGGCGTGCTTAGCGATCCTCATGTGAAGCCGCGCGGCCTCGCGAAGCATGGGTCGCGTGATGTTGTCGCTGCGACGGAGCGCCGACAAGGGCGGCAGTTTGTTGTCCCGGCGGAATTGGTCTCTCTCATCGAGGAAGTCCTCGACATCCTGATCGGGGATGACGATGCCGGCCTGCAGCGCTTCCTCGCCGAGCATGAACCAGTGGCGAACGGTGAATTCATCCGTACCGCCATATCGCCAATTGACGAACATCTTCCTGAGGATCCGCGTCGCATTGTCGGCCTGGCCTAGTTCGGACTGAGTGAACTCCTGGCCAAAGATCTTCATGGATACGCGGGAGCCCCGGTCCGCCGCCAGCAGATTGTAGAGCGCGGAACCGCCGACGAAGGACAACATCGCCAAGCCTACGACGAAGACCATGATATGTTTGGTGTGGACACGAAGCCACTTCATCATCGCATGCAACTCCTGATCGCGACTAGGTTTTCTCGGAACTTTCCGAAACCCGGTAGGATACCACGCTGGCGAGCCACTGCAAGACTCGCCACCATGACACGTCCGGACGGCCAGCTGTGTCCGGATAACCCTCGGGATGGACACCCGCCGGAGCAGAGCCTGCGGTCGTGGGCAAGTCGCCTGCGACCTGAGGTCCACTGGAGAGCCGCAAGATGTGCTGCCCCGATCTTCTGGACGAATCTCGACTGGAAACGATCTGTGCCCACGCTCGGCAGACCTTTCCGAACGAGTGCTGCGGCATGATCCTGCGATCCGGCGTGAGGCCCTGCGAAAACGCTCAGGATCGACTGCACGCCCTGGACCCGATGGCGTTTCCACGGCGACCGCGACACGCGTTCGCGTTCGAGGCTCGCGACGCGATCTTCCTCGCCGAGTCGTTCGATGGCCACAACCCGGTGCTGGCGATATACCACTCGCACAGCAACGGAGGCGCATCTTTCAGCAAGGCGGACCATGCGGCCATCCTGTGGAACGGACAGATCGCCTACCCGGAGCTGCTCCACCTGGTGATCGACTGCCGCTCCGACGGAGTCCACGGAGTTCGCCTATTCGGTGTGCGCGAGGGAGTCGTCGGTGTGCGCGAGGGAGTCGTCCGTTTCTGTGGCACCGGCGTCTCGCCGGTGGAACCACAGGCGGGACGCCTGTGCCACAAGCTCATCGAGCGATGAAC
>CAYYPB010000372.1:0-3529 GCA_964473405.1 uncultured Planctomycetaceae bacterium | reverse complement strand
GGTGGCGTCTCCGCTGAGCCGCCCGTGGCGCGGCCTGCGCCCGATGAGCACAATCATGTCGATGTGGCCGCCGCGTTGACGGAGGCCGGGCCGAATGCCGGGGCGTTGGCCGAGATGGTTTCGGGCGACGTTAAGGCGATGATCGACCCGTTGACGGGCAAGCTGATCCTAGTGGGGCCGCCGGAAAAGCTGGAGATGATCCAGGACATCATCAACGAACTGACGAGCGGCAAGGCACCGACGGTGATCCGAGTGTTTCCGCTCAGGCATGCGGACGT
The DNA here is from genome assembly GCA_964473405.1 of uncultured Planctomycetaceae bacterium. Classification (GTDB taxonomy): domain Bacteria; phylum Planctomycetota; class Phycisphaerae; order UBA1845; family UTPLA1; genus CAYYPB01. Next base: position 3,251 of record CAYYPB010000372.1, on the reverse strand, counting down.
GACGAAGGCCGCGCGGCTGTTGAACGACGTGTTCAATCAACCGCGAGCCAGGGCGCAGCCTCAGCGCCGTGGGGCCAAGCAACCGCAGCCGAAGGGCGGAAAGGGCGGCAAGGCAGGAGCCAAGCAGCCTCCGCGCGCGGCACCGGCACCCAAGGCGCGAATCAAGGTCGTGGCGGATGATCGCACGCAGTCGTTGTATGTGGTCGCGCCGCTGCCGGACATTCCGCTCATTATCGAGGTGTTGCGCACGATCGACAGCTCGGAAGACATCCAGGAGACGATGAAGATCTTCCGGTTGGAGCATTTGGACGCGACGCTCTTGGTTCAGAATCTCCGTGAGATTCTGGGGTTGACTAGCGGGGGGCGCGTTGCCGGTCGTCAGCCTCAGCGCGGCCGTGCCCAACGGGGTCGGAAGCCGCAGGTGCCACCCGGCGCGGGGGCAGGCGTGTCGGCGGACAAGGTGAAGCTGACGGCCGAGTCGCAGACGAACTCGATCATCGCCCAGGCGCCGCCGGAGACGCTGGAGTGGATCGGATCGCTGATCGAGGACTTGGAGAAAGAAGATGTCGGCACGGCGCCGACGATGCGCCGGATCGAACTCAAGCATGCGCGTGCGACGGAAGTGGCGACGCTTGCGGCGAGCATCGCTGGGTCGCTGGGCAACTCAGTGACAGCCGCACCGCGCGGTCGGCAGCAGGGTCGTCGCGGGGGTCGTCCTCAGCCGGCGCGTGCCGGTGGCGGACGGGCTGGGGCCGTATCCGTGAACGCCGACGCGCGGACGAACAGCGTGATCATCGCAGGCCGATCGAAGGACGTGGATCAGGTCGAGGCGATCATCCGCGATCTGGACATTCCGCCGAAGGAGGGGGCGATCAAACAGTATGTGGTGCGGGGCGATGCGCGGCCACTCGTGGAGACGTTGAAGGCGATGTTCGGCGTGGGTGGCACGTCGTCCGACGTCGTGATCACAGCGAACGAAGCGACGAACACGATCCTCGTGAAGGCACCGCCATCGCAGATGGCGGAGATCGAAGAGCAGCTTTTGATGCTCGACGCCAAGGCAGTGACCTATGCAACCCTACGGACGATCGTGCTGGAGTTTGCCGATGCCGAGGCGGTAGGGCAAGAGTTGGCTCGACTGTTCGGCGGCGGCGGTCGACGCGGCAGCAGCGGAAAGGTGGCGATCAGCGGCGTCAAGTCGAGTAACACGCTCTATGTGCGTTGCCCCGACGACATGTTCGACGAGATTCAGACCATCGCCAAGGGCATGGATAAGACGGGCCCGATGACGGTGAAGCGTTTTCCGTTGAAACACTCGACGGCGCAGCATGTGCATCAGCAGATTCAGACGTTGATGGCGGATTCGGCTCGCAGTGGCAACACGGCGAAGCTGGACTTCGTTGGCCTCGTTCCCGATCCACGAACGAACTCTCTGATTCTCACGGGCGGTCCGATCAGTATGTTGTTGATGGATCAGCTTCTCGAACAGGTGGATGTGCCCCAGGCGGCGCCGATCACGGCTCGGGCGGAGTTCTACAAGTTCCCCAAGACGGTGGACGTGAACCAGGTCGCTCGGAATATCAACGACATGTTCCGGGGCGTGAGCCCGCGGACGACGGGCGTCGAGGCGCCGAAGGTGACGGCGAACCCGGCGGCGAATATGGTCATCGTGACGGCGAACGCCAAGCAGCACGATAGCATCAAGGGCTCGATCGTCGATCCGATCAAGGCGAGTGTCGGCGAGGCCGGTGAGAAGACCGACCACATCTACGAGGTGCAACATGCCGAGGCGATGCAGCTTGCGCGGACGCTGAACGAGCACATCAGGGCGACGATGGTTCGCGTTCGGAATCAGTTCCCCGTGAACGTGGTGGCGAACGACGCGAGCAACGTGTTGATCGTCAACGCGTCGCAGGCTGACTACGACGCGATGGCGGCGATGATCGAGCAACTGGATACGCCAGGCGGCGAACGGACCACGCAGGTGTTCAAGGTGAAGTATGTTTCGCCGTGGCAGATGGCGACGATCATCCGCGAGCAGTTTCAGAGAACTGGCCGGAACCCGAACGATCAGGTGAAGGCCAGCTACGATGATGGCACGTACTCGATCATCGTGACTGCGAACGCGGAGAACATGGCCCGCGTGGCGGATCTCATCAAGCAGTCGGACGAGCCTGGGGACGAGAAGATCACCAAGTTCATTCCACTCGAGGAGGCACGGGCGGACGAGTTGGCGCGGTCGATCACCGAGGCGTTGAAGGCGAAGTACAAGCCGGATCGCCGCGGCAGATATCAGTTCACGGTTCAGGGGGATGCGACGTCAAACATGTTGATCGCGACTGCGCCGACGGAGTTTTTTACCGACATCGAGACGATGGTCGAGAATATGGACGTACCGCCGGCGGGCGAGAGCGAGATCCAGAAACGGATATTCAAGTTGACTTTCGCCGATCCCGGTTCGGTGTCGCGGGCGATTCGGGAGTTGTTCCGCCCGCCGGGGCGGAACCCCGCGCCGCGAGATCGGGTGACCAGCGCCGACGACTGGACGACGAACAGCGTGATCATCTCGGCCTCGGGCGAGAATATGACCGAGATCGAAGCGTTGATCACCGAGATGGACAAGCCCGGCAGTGCGCAGCGGTCACATCACGTGATCGAAGTGGCAAACGCGAACGTCGACGACATCGCACGCACTCTGCAGGAAGTCTTCAACGCGGCGAACCGCGGTCGGCGACAACAATCGTCGGCGATGATTCGGGCGATTCGCGGAACGACGAAGCTGGCGGTGTACGCGAACGACGCCGAACTGGAAGAGATCAAGGCGTTGGTCGAGAAGGTCGACGTCGGGGGCGGTCGTGCTATTCGGGTCGTCACGATGTCGGAGGACGTGCCGGCCCAGTCCGTCGCCGATCAGGTGAACAGTCTGTTTGGAACTGGCAGAGGTCGCAGTGGCAGCGAAGGCCCCCAGGCAGAGGTACACGAGCCGACGAACTCGCTGATCGTCAAGGCGACGGAGACTGAGTTCGAGAAGATCATGAAGCAGGTCATCGAACCGCTTCAGAAAGTGCCGGCGCAGAACAAGTTGAATCTGTACAAGATCAAACTCGAATACGCCGTGGCGGATGAGGTGGCCCAAACGCTTCAGGACTTCTTCGATCGTCGGGCTGGGTTCCAGCGTGGCTTCGGCGGGCGGCTGTGCGGCTCCCGCGGGGCGGGGCTGGCTGTGGGAGATGTGAGCACCTACCGCCGTG
>CAYYPB010000371.1:0-3538 GCA_964473405.1 uncultured Planctomycetaceae bacterium | reverse complement strand
CCGGCGTCCCGCCGGTGGAACCACAGGCGGGACGCCTGTGCCACAAGCTCATCGCGCGATGAACCCGCAGAAGCAACTGTGGCGATGCACTCGGGCTGTGTTCGGCTTCGCCGATGGTTCGTGCCATTTTGACAGCCTCGCGGTGATCGGCGCCGGCAACACTGCCAATCCTGTCCAGCCCCACAGCTGGTCACGGCAGGCCGTCGATCGTTCAGCATGCGTCATAACCCATGTACAACTAGGCACTTAGACACTCAAGGCGGACGCCACGGTTTCCCGTCTGTGAACTGGCACGGCGAATGCGAAGAGCCTTCCTGTGCGCCGGGGCTCTGCGCCCCGACTGACGGTCCAGTAGGTTCATTTGGCCATGACGCTGCCGCCCGCAGGCTTTCAATTCATGATCGCTCAGGCTTCTGAGAGCGCCTGGGCTTCCGGCCTCGCCCGGAGCCTGGCCCCCCTGCCTGTCCAACTTCACTGGCCGCGCACCGGCGACGAGGCGATCAGGCTGGCCGCCGCTGGGCCCATGCATCTGGCCGTGATCGACGACGATCTGCCCGAGGCGGGCGGTCGTGGCGTGGTCCGCAACATCCGACGGCTGGGGCTCGATCTGCCTTGCCTGCTGGTCTGCAAGTGCCCGGACGAGCGCGTACTGCACGACGCCTTGCGACTGGACATGTTCAGCGTGCTGGATACGGAGATGCCGACCGATGCGTTGACGCCCATTATCTTGAGAGTTGTACGCCGCGTGTACCGAACGGATTGGTCGGTGCCCGGCGGTTTCAATTAGACATACGGAAGAAAACACACATACAAGGAGCGATAGTGATGGCAGTGACAAAGTTGAAGGTTCGACCCCTGGGTGACAAGGTACTGGTCAAGCGGATCGAGGCCGAGGCGATGACCGCCGGCGGCATCGTCCTTCCCGAGAGCGCCAAGGAGAAGCCCAAGCGCGGCCGCGTCCAGGCCATCGGCGATGGCAAGCTGCTCAACACCGGCGAGCGATCCAAGCTCCAGGTCAAGAAGGGCGACGAGGTTCTCTTCAGCAGCTATGCCGGCACCGAAGTCAAGATCAGCGGCGACGAGCTGATGATCATGGACGAGTCCGACATCCTGGCGATCATCGAATAGACCCGCCTCGCGAGAGACTCCATGCACCCGAAGCTCTTTGAAGCCGCCCTGGAAGAGTCCATCCGCTTTGGCCCGTCGGCCAGGCTCGTGTTGACCTTTCCAGGCAACGAGGAAGCCCTGCACATCCACCCGTTGGCGTTCACACGGGTCGAGGACACAGGCTTTCGCGTTGAAATACGCGCGTCCGGCGTGCCGGAGGCCGACCTGGTGGACGATGTGATCTTCGTGGATTCCGGCGTGGTCGAGACGGTAGAGCTTCAAGTGAAACAGGCCGGCGCGGTTTGGCAGGATGAGCCCTACGACGGCTTCGGCGACGAGGCGGACTCGAACTGACGCCGCTCGTCCGGCCGACAAACAGAAACGACTCACAAACTCGGAGATAGTCAATCATGGCAGCAAAGAAAATCGCATTCGACATGGAGGCCCGAGAGGCCATCCGCGACGGGGTGAACCAACTCGCTCGGGCCGTCAAGGTCACGATGGGCCCCTGCGGCCGCAACGTCGTCGTCGAGAAGTCCTTCGGCGCCCCGACCGTCACCAAGGACGGCGTCACCGTCGCCAAGGAAATCGAACTCGAAGACGCCTACGCCGACATGGGCGCCCAGATGGTCAAGGAAGTCGCCACCAAGACGTCGACCGACGCGGGCGACGGCACGACCACGGCGACCGTCTATGTCGAATCCATCTTCAACGAGGGACTCAAGAACGTCGCCGCCGGCGCGAACACGATGGAACTCAAGCGAGGCATCGACTCTGCCGTGTCGGCCATCGTCGCCGAGTACGAGCGGATCTCCAAGCCCGTCAAAGACTCGAAGCAGATCGCCCAGGTCGGCACCTGCGCCGCCAACCAGGACGAAGAGATCGGCAAGCAGATCGCCATGGCGATGGACAAGGTCGGCAAGGACGGCGTCATCACGGTCGAAGAAGGCCAGACGCTGGACACCGTCGTCGAACTCGTCGAGGGCATGCAGTTCGACAAGGGCTATCTGTCGCCGCACTTCGTGACCGATCCCGCCGACATGGAAGTTCGCTTTGACAAGCCGTACGTCCTCATCCACGAAAAGAAGATCTCCTCGATCAAGGACCTCGTCCCGGTCCTCGAGAAGTGTGCCCGAGCCGGCAAACCGCTGCTCATCATCGCCGAGGACATCGAGGGCGAGGCCCTCGCCACGCTCGTCGTGAACAAACTCCGCGGCACGCTCCAGTGCGCCGCCGTCAAGGCCCCCGGCTTTGGCGACCGCCGCAAGGAAATGCTCGAAGACATCGCGATCATGACCGGCGGCACGGCGATCTTCGAAGATCTCGGTATCTCGCTCGAGAACCTGGACATCAAGGATCTGGGCCAGGCCAAGAGTGTCGTCATCGACAAGGACAACACGACGATCATCCAGGGCGCCGGCAAGACCAACGACATCAAGGCCCGCATCGCGACGATCAAGTCCGCCATCGCCAAGACGACGAGCGACTACGATCGCGAGAAGCTCGAAGAGCGGTTGGCCAAGCTCTCCGGTGGCGTGGCGCAGATCAAGGTCGGCGCCGCCACGGAAGTCGAAATGAAAGAGAAGAAGGCCCGCGTCGAAGACGCCCTGCACGCTTGCCGAGCGGCCGTCGAAGAAGGCATCCTGCCTGGCGGCGGCGTCGCTCCCTTGCGGGCCCTGTCGGCCGTACTCGACAAGGAAGAGAAGAGGCTTCGCGGCGATCAGAAGACCGGCGTTGACATCGTTCGCCGGGCTCTGTGGGCCCCCATCAAGGTCATCGCCGAAAACGCCGGCATCGACGGCAGCATCGTCGCCCAGAAGGTCTTCGAGGCCAAGGACGTCAACTTCGGCTACAACGCCCTGGCCAACGAGTACGGCGACATGCTCAAGATGGGTGTCATCGTCCCCGCCAAGGTCGAGCGCGTCGCACTCACCAACGCGGCTTCCGTCGCCTCGCTGCTGCTGACGACCGAAGCGCTCGTCAGTGAGATCAAGGAGAAGAAGGACGCCCCGCCGATGGGCGGCGGCGGCATGCCCGGCATGATGTAGGCCGGATCAACCGTGAAGCGGTGACCGACCTGGCCACCGCCCACGCCAGACACAAACGAACGGCACGGTCTGCCATGCGGCAGGCCGTGCCGTCTTTTCGTGTGACTTCTCAGACGAACCGACTCGTTTCACACGGGCTCGGACTCGGGCGAAGCATCTTGGGATCCCGGCGACGCATGCGCGAACGAAACACCGATGCGAAACAAACCGCCCCCCATTTCGCGGCATGACCGGACGAACGCCTCGACCTCGGGGCTCCCCGGGAGAGACTCGAACACGATCGTGACCGCGGTCTCGACCGACAGCGGCGCATCGGAAACAAAGCCAAGCCCGCCGGCGGAAAGATCGACGGTTCGGACTCGGACGACAATGTCCCCGGCCAA
>CAYYPB010000370.1:0-3546 GCA_964473405.1 uncultured Planctomycetaceae bacterium | reverse complement strand
GGGCGCGAGAGCGGTCGGGTTTCCCACGACTCCTCGCGGTCGGCGCGTCTCCCCCCCACAAAGCCACGGATGGTATCGGCGGCCCGCACGCCGATACCGTCGGCGGCTTTGTGGTGCGTGTCCTCGATGTTACAATACGCGAACGTGGCGGCCATCGCCGATCGAGTGATTCTGGGCTGGCGTCCTTGGGAGGAAGCAGACAAATGAAGGCGATCACCGAGGTTCTCTACGAGCAAAACGGTCCGATTGGTCAGATCACGTTTCGCAACGCCGACGGGATCAACCTGCTGTCCGCCGCGACCATGGCGGCACTCGAAGCCCAACTTGACGCCATTGCCCACAAGCCCGAAGTCCGGGTGCTGGTCCTCCGCGGCGACAAGCAGTCGTTCATGGCCGGCGGCGATGTGAACGAGATGATGCAGGCACCGGCCGGGATGGCCCGAGACTTCAGCCAGCGGGGCCAACGATGCCTCAATAGGCTGGCACGCTTCGAACATGCCGTGACCATTGCGGCGATCGAGGGAGCCGTCGTCGGCGGCGGGTTCGAGTTGGCCTTGGCCTGCGACCTACGCATTATGGCCAAGGACGCCAAGGTCGGTTTCCCCGAGGTCAAGTTGGGTCTGATCCCGGCATGGGGCGGCACCCAACGGGCATTCTCGTTCATCGGCCCGGGGCGGATTCGGCGGCTCTTGTTCACGGGTCGCTTGTTCACTGGCGACATTGCGGCGGAGAACGGCTTGGTCAACGAGGCCGTGCCCGCGTCCAAGGTGATGGACCTCGTTGGGGAAATCGCCCAGGAGATTCTCGCCAACGGGCCGACGGCCGTCCGGTTGGCCAAGCGCGTGATGTGTCGCCAGGAGTCTTCGTGGCTCGAACCCGGCTGGCTCGGTGAGACAGAGGCTTTCGAACAGGCCTTTTCCGGTGATGAGGCCCGCGAGGGGATGCGCGCGTTTCTAGAGAAGAGGCCGCCGACTTGGGCCGTCGAGCCGCAGCCGATCGAGTTGCTCGATCCGCCAAGCGAGTAGAGACCGACAACGGTTGTCGTTGGGTCACCTTGCATTGAGTCTCTGTGGCACAGGCGCCAGAGCCTGTGGTTCCACCGGCGGGACGCCGGTGCCACAGATGGAATCGTCAGGAGTCTGCCATGGCGGAACAAGTCTCATCACATCCGGGCGAGATCGGACCGAACACGACCATCTCCGGTCTGCCCATGCAGCCGGTCTATGGGCCGCGCGACGTGGCGGAACTCGACTATGCCACCCATCTCGGCAACCCCGGTGAGTACCCGTTTACGCGCGGTGTGCATAAGGAGATGTACCGCAAGCGGCTGTGGACCATGCGGCAGTTTGCGGGCTTCGGCTCGGCGCGCGACACGAACGAGCGATTCAAGTTTCTGCTCGCCCGCGGCCAGACCGGTCTGAGTACGGCATTCGATCTTCCGACGCTGATGGGGCGGGACAGCGACGATCAGCTCTCGATGGGCGAGGTCGGGCGCTGCGGCGTGGCGGTGGATACGCTCGCCGATTTCGAGACATTGTTCGACGGGATCGATCTGGCCGACGTCAGCGTCTCGATGACGATCAACGCACCAGCGGCGATCGCGATTGCCTTCTACATCGCCACGGCCGACAAGCAGGGCGTTGCCAGAGACAAGCTGCGAGGCACTTGCCAGAACGATATCCTCAAGGAGTTCCACGCCCAGAACGAAATCGTCTTTCCGCCCGCCGAGAGCGTTAGGCTCGTCGTCGATACGATTGAGTTCTGCACGAAGGAACTGCCCCAATACAACCCCGTCAGCATCAGCGGCTACCACATTCGCGAGGCGGGCTCGACGGCGGGGCAGGAATTGGCCTTCACGCTCGGCGACGGGCTTCACTACGTCCAGGCGTGCGTCGATCGCGGCCTGGATGTCGATTCGTTCGCCCCGCGGCTTTCGTTCTTCTTCAATAGCCACAACGACTTCTTCGAGGAAATCGCCAAGTTCCGCGCTGCGCGGCGGCTCTGGGCGCACTACATGAAGGAGCGTTTCGGCGCGGCCAACGAACGGTCGATGTGGCTGCGATTCCATGCCCAGACCGCGGGTTGCAGCCTCTATTCCAGGCAGCCCTATGTCAATCTGATGCGCGTGGGCTATCAAGCGATGGCGGCGGCACTCGGCGGCTGTCAATCGCTTCACACCAACAGTATGGACGAGACGATCTGTCTTCCGACCGAGGATGCCGTCACGTTGGCATTGCGCACGCAGCAGGTTCTGGCCTATGAGACGGGCGTGACCCACGCGGCCGATCCGCTGGGTGGAAGCTACCTCGTCGAGTCGCTGACAAACCAGATGGAAGCCGAGGCCCGCGAGTATATCGAACACATCGATGAAATGGGTGGCATGATCTCCGCCGTCGAGAGCGGCTACGTTCGGCGGGAAATCGCCGACGCCGCCTATCGCTACAGCAGCGCGGTTGAGCGCGGCGACAGGAAGCATGTCGGCGTGACCGACTTCACGATCGAAGACGAGGAACCGATCCAGCTTCTCAAGATCGGTGACGATTGCGAACGTGAAGTCCTTTCCAATCTGAAGTCCGTCAAGGCCGATCGCGATGATGCCGAGGTCGAGAAGGTTCTGCGGCGGATCACGCTGGACGCTCGCGAGGATCGCAATGTCATGTCGGCGCTGATCGACGCGGCCAAGGCCTATGCTACGGTGGGCGAGATGATGCACGCGCTCGAGGAATCTCTGGATCGTTTCGATCCTGGGCAGATCTGCTAACACAAAGCCGCCGATGCTATCGGCGGCTTTGTTGGACTTGAGGTTTTCGTCATGCCGGGCGAAAGCGAACGCGAGCGGCTCTCCCGTGTCCTGATCGTCGAGGACGACGATGCCCAGCGGACCACCCTGGCCAGTCTGCTTCGGCAGGAGGGTCTCGAAACGCTCTGCTGTGCGACGGCGGCCGAGGCGATGGAATGCGCCAGCCGCGAAGAATTCGGCGTTGCTGTCGTTGACCTTCGCCTCCCGGACGCCGAGGGGACGCAGCTTCTCGGGCAGATCCGCGAACTCAACGGCTCAGTTCGGTCGATCATCCACACGGCCTACGGCTCGTTCGATGCCGCCAAGGACTCCGTCAACCAGGGGGCGTTTGCCTTTGTCGAAAAGGCGGGCGACCCGGAGATCCTCCTGCAGCACGTCAGGCGAGCCATCCGCGAACAGATGGGGTTGTACACCGATGACCTGGAGAAGGTCGTCGCTCGCCAAACCGCGTCCTTGCGCCGCAGCGAGGAACGATTCCGCAGCATCACCGAGAACATGCCGGGCTTGGTCTTCTCGCTGGACGTTCACCCCGACGGGCGGCGGTCGATGGCCTACATGGGGACTGCATGGGAGGCGATCATCGGTCGTTCGGCGGCGGACGGGGTCGAGGGCGACGTCGAACGACTCGTCGAGTTGATCCACCCCGAGGATCGCGCCGAGTTGGAAGTGGACGGTCGCGTTTCGTTTGTGTCCGGGGGGGCCGGGGAGGTCCGGTTGCGCGAGAGGGAGGGAGGCCATACTTGGTT
>CAYYPB010000369.1:0-3548 GCA_964473405.1 uncultured Planctomycetaceae bacterium | reverse complement strand
CCGCCTGGGAGGACACGCTCATAGTTTCTCGGATCGGCTTTGCCGATGGTTGTCGCGAATGGACACGCCGTCGGCGTTGTTCTATACAGGGCGGGATGCCTGGCAACGATCTTCTGGACAACCTCACTAAGCCGCAGCACGCCGCCGTGTCGCACGTCGACGGGCCGTTGCTCGTGTTGGCGGGTGCGGGTTCGGGCAAGACGCGCGTGATCACGCGCCGGGCTGCGCACATCGCCAGGACCGTCGCACGGCCCGATCAGGTGCTGGCCATCACCTTCACGAATAGGGCCGCCGGCGAGATGCGCGAGCGCATCGGTGCGCTGGGGGCCGGCCGGCGGATGTGGGTGTGTACGTTCCATTCGCTTTGCGTGCGTTTGTTGCGAGCCTACGGTCATGCGATCGGTATCAGTCCGAACTTCTCTATCTTCGACGATGCCGACAGCCGCGCGCTGGTGCGGAAGGCCATCGAGTCCTGCGATCTGAGTTCGGACAATTGGCAGCCCCGAACCCTGCTCAACGCCATCAGCAGTGCCAAGACGCAGATCCTCTCGCCCGGCGAGTACGCCGCGAGGGCCTACGATTTCACGGAGAAGTCCGTGGCTCGTGTGTATGCGGAATACCAGCGGATGCTCACCGAGCAGAACGCCTGCGACTTCGACGATCTGCTGATGCACACGGCCAAGATGTTGGGCGATCACGACGCGATTCGCCTGGAGTTGGCCGACCGGTTTCGCTATCTGCTGATCGACGAGTACCAGGACACGAACCATGCGCAGTATCTCATCGCCACGCGGCTCGCCGAAACGCATCGCAACATCTGCGCGACGGGCGATCCGGACCAGTCGATTTATGCATGGCGCGGTGCCGACATCAGCAACATCCTCGACTTCGAGGCCGACTACCCCGACGCGACGGTCGTGCGTCTGGAACAGAACTTCCGCAGCACCGGTGCGATTCTCTCGGCCGCCTCCACGTTGATCGCCGCCAACGAACGTCGGAAACACAAGGACTTGTGGACCGACGGCGAGCGAGGGCCGTCCGTTCGCATCTGGACGTGTGAAGACGAACAGCTCGAAGCCCAACGCATCGCGGCCGACGTGGCGGCGTATTGTCAGGAGGGCGGTCGGCCTGGCGACATGGCGGTCTTCTACCGCGTCAACGCCCTGACGCGCGTACTCGAAGACGCCTTCCGCAAGGCGGGCGTCGCGTACCAGATCGCTCGCGGCGTCGAGTTCTATGCGCGCAAGGAGATCAAGGACGTGCTGTCCTATCTCCGCCTTATCGCCAATCCCGCCGACGAGACGGCCGTTCTTCGGGCGATCAACACGCCGGCGAGAGGTATCGGTAAGACGACGATCGGTCGGTTGCAGGCGGCGGCAAGGGCTGGCGAGATCACGTTGGACGAGGCCGTCGCCACGGCGGGCGACAACGCCGAGCTGAAGACGGCCGCCAAAAAGAGGATCGGCGTTTTCGCCGAGTTGGTACAAACGCTGCGGCGGCTCCCGGCATCGCCCGTGTGCAGCGTGGTTGAGGCCGTGGTCAAGGAGTCGGGCATCGAAAAGTCGCTGTCGAACTCGGCGGACATGGACAACGAACCTCTGGAGAATGTCTATGAACTCATTACCGCCGCGCGCCAATACGATCAGGAGAACCCTGACGGTTCGCTGATCGAGTGGCTCCAGCAGATCAGCCTCGTCAGTGATCTGGACGCGATCGAGATGAACGGCGGGGCCGTGACGTTCATGACGCTGCACGCCGCCAAGGGGCTGGAGTTTCCGGTCGTGTACATCGTCGGTCTGGAAGAGGGGCTGCTCCCCCATCGCAGAACGCTCAGCGAAGATGCCTCGGCGGTGGAAGAAGAGCGGCGACTCACGTTCGTGGGAATCACGCGGGCTATGCAACGGCTGACGCTGAGCCACGCGAACTACCGGATGGTGCGGGGCATCACCGAGCGGACCGTGGCGTCGCGATTCGTGAGGGAACTGCCGGCAGACGAGCTAGAACACGAGGTCTTCGAACACGAGCGCGACCGCAGTCGGGCTCATCTGGGTCGTCACAACGAAGAATCGTTGGACATCGACGATGCGATGTATTTCCCAGGCTGTCGCGTTCGGCACGACGAGTATGGGGAGGGTCAGGTTCTGCGGATCGAGCGGCGGCTCAAGTCCCGCACAATCCGGATACTCTTCCGCGATGTCGGCGAGCGGAGCTTTGCGTTGGAACACGTCTCGCTGTATATCATCGACGTGTGACAACCGGCTCGCGGTTGGCGGTATTCCGCCCCCCCAGCCCTGGAAGGGGCGGGGCACGCGTAGAGGTGACCCCACCGGCGGGACGCCGGTGCCACAGTCATTAGTTTGGCGCAGGTGAACTGAAATGAGAAAAGTCGCCGTCATCATGGCCGGTGGATCGGGAACGCGGATGTGGCCTCTCAGCAGGCGGCATCGCCCCAAACAGTTGCTCCACATCGTCGAAGGCCACAGCCTGATTCGAAAGACCTACGAGCGTCTCCATGCGATTCTCGATCCGCAGGATATCTACGTGATCGCGCTGGCGGAACATCTGCCGGCCATCGCCGAGGAACTGCCCGAACTGCCGGCGGAGAACCTCATCGGCGAGCCGACGGGTAGAGACACGGCCAATGCCATCACGCTGGCCGCGGCGATCTTGCACGAGCAAGACCCCGAGACGATCATGGGCGTGTTCACCGCCGACCACCTGATTCGGCCGGTCGATACGTTCGCAGAAACTGTCCGGCGGGGTTACGAGGCCGCTGAGAAGACGCCGGACGCGCTAGTGACGTTCGGCATCAAGCCCACCGAGCCGCATGTCGGTTTCGGCTATGTCGAACGTGGGGAGGAAACGACGCCGGGCATTTGGGCGGTTGCTTCTTTCCGAGAGAAGCCGGAACTCGAGACAGCCAAGCAATACGTCGCGGCAGGCAGCTACTATTGGAACAGCGGCATGTTCGTCTGGCGGACCGAGACGATCCTGACGCAAGTCGAGCAAAGGTTGCCCGGCTCGCACGAAGGGGCCCTGCGACTGGCCAAGGCTTGGTACACGCCGCAAGGCCCCGATCTGGCCCAGGAGATCTATCCGACGCTCGAGCGGATCAGCATCGACTTCGCGATCATGGAGAAAGCGCCCAAGGTCCTCGTCGTCGAGATGGCGTTGGACTGGCTCGATGTAGGCAACTGGACGGCGCTGACGAGTGTTCTCGGCGCGGATGCCGAGGGAACGACGCGTGCCCTTTCACGCGCGGCGTCGATGTCCAGCGACGGCAACATTCTCGTCGCCGAGGGAGATCATTTGATCGCCACGATCGGCGTCAGTGATCTCGTCATCGTTCACAGCGCCGACGCTACGTTGGTCTGCCACAAGGACGAAATACAACGCATCAAGGATATGGTCGGCCAACTCGACAAAGCGTACGACGGCCACTACAGCTAGCGGCCGGCTCGGTGTGAGGTCGGGCCTGCAACCAAACTGTGGCACACGCGTCTCGGCTGTGAATGCAACAGCGCGACACCGGCGCCAGCGTTGCCGAG
>CAYYPB010000368.1:0-3550 GCA_964473405.1 uncultured Planctomycetaceae bacterium | reverse complement strand
CGCGCCGGGACGCGGCCGTGCGACACAGAGTGGCGTTCACTCGCATTGAAACACCGCGCGGGCTGAAGCCCGCGGCTCTTTCGCAGCGAGGTAGCGATGTCGTACTAACGACACGACATGACCACGAGAGGTCTTCTGTGACGCAGCCACTTCGCAAGTCAGATGTCGATGGCACCGGCCTGATTGGGCTGGACCCGTATCTCGAACCTTTCGCCGATGCGCTGCGCCATCGCCATCGCCACTACGTCTCCCTGCGCGATCGGATCATTGCGAGCGACGGCTCTCTCGAACAGTTCAGTCGCGGCCTGCAACGATTCGGCTTCAACCGGGGCGAGTCGAATGGTGCGCCGGGCGTGTGGTATCGCGAGTGGGCACCGGCCGCCGAATCGCTCTTTCTCACCGGCAATTTCAACGACTGGGACCGGGCGTCGCACGCCCTATCGAGAGACGACTACGGCGTCTGGAGTCTCTTCCTGCCCGACGCGGACTACGCAGAGCGGTTCACACACGCCAGCGGCCTGAAGGTACACGTCCACAGTCGCCTTGGCCGTCAGGATCGTCTCCCGGCCTACATCCAGCGGGCGGTCTACGACGAACGCACGCACGACTACTGCGGTCAATACTGGCAACCCCCTGAGCCCTATGCGTGGCGGAACGAGCAACCACACGTCAACGGTGCCGTCCGCATCTACGAGGCGCACGTCGGCATGGCGGCTGAAGAGCCACGCGTCGGCAGCTACCGCGAGTTCGCCGAACACGTCCTGCCGCGGATCGCCGGCGGCGGGTACAACGCCGTGCAACTCATGGCCATCCAGGAGCATCCCTACTACGGATCGTTCGGCTATCAGGTGAGCAACTTCTTCGCGCCGTCCTCACGGTTCGGAACGCCGGAAGACCTCAAGCACCTCATCGACACGGCCCACGGCCTCGGCCTGCTCGTGTTTCTCGACATTGTCCACAGTCATGCCGTCAAGAACACGCACGAGGGGCTCGGCTATTTTGACGGAACGCAACATCAGTACTTCCACGCCGGACCCCGGGGGCAACATCCCGCATGGGACTCGCGCGTCTTCGACTATGCCCAGATGGAAGTCCTCCGCTTTCTCCTCAGCAACGTACGCTATTGGCTCGAAGACTATCGCTTCGACGGCCTCCGCATGGACGGCGTCACCAGCATGATGTACCTGGATCACGGGCTCGGACGCGACTTCACCGGCTACGATCAATACTTCCCGCCGCACGTCGACGAGGATGCCATCGCCTATCTGCAACTCGCCAACGACGTGGCCCGCATCGTCAATCCCAAGGCCATCACTATCGCCGAAGACGTCTCCGGCATGGTCGGCACGGCCAGACCCGTGGCCGAAGGTGGCCTCGGCTTCGACTATCGACTGGCAATGGGGATTCCCGACTATTGGATCAAGCTGCTCAAGGAACAGAAAGACGAGCAGTGGGAGTTGGCAAAGCTCTACGAAACGCTGGTCAACCGCCGCCACGGCGAAGGCCATATCGCCTATGCCGAGAGCCACGACCAGGCGCTCGTCGGCGACCAAACCCTAGCCTTTCGACTCATGGACGCAGCCATGTACGAGCACATGATCAAAGGCAGCCAAGACCTCCGCATCGACCGCGGCATGGCACTCCACAAGATGATCCGGCTCATCACATTCGCCCTCGGCGGCGAGGGCTATCTCAACTTCATGGGCAACGAGTTCGGGCACCCGGAGTGGATCGACTTTCCCAGAGAAGGCAATGCGTTCTCGTATCGGCACGCCCGCAGGCAATGGTCGCTCATGGACGACCCGATGCTGCGATACCGGGATCTGGCCGAGTTCGATCGCGCGATCATGCGACTGGATGCAGACTACGGGTTGCTGTCGCAAGATGACTGGTCGCTGTTGCACGTGCATGAGGGCCAGCGGATGCTCGTCGTCAGCCGCGGGCCGATCGTCCTGGCGTTCAACTTCCATCCGAGCCAATCGTTCGCGGACTACCGTTTCGCCGTCCCGCAGCAAACAGACTATCGTCTCATCCTCAATAGCGACGACCTCTGGTACGGCGGCCACGCCAACCTCGCCGCCGGAGAGATGCACCCCTGGCAAAACGAGCGTTGCGACGGTCGCGAGCAAAGCATCCAAGTGTACATCCCGGCGCGCACCGCCTTGGTCTTCGCTCCACGGTGAGCGGGCTGACAGAGCCTCTACGATAAGTGTGGTTGCGTGCTTGCCGGGCGGGGGCGTGGTTCTGTGCGCAGACGCTCCCTGACGGTCGCGGTTCTGATCGTCGCGCTATACGAACAAGAAAGTGACGATCACGAACACCGGCATCAGCACGCAGACACTGAAGAGCATGTAGCCGAAGAAGCTCGGCATTCTCACGCCTTCGTGCTCGGCGATCGACTTGACCATGAAGTTCGGGCCGTTGCCGATGTAGGTGAGGGCGCCCATGAAGACGGCACCGAGGGAGACGGCGGTGAGGAAGGCCTCGTTGATCAACTCGCCACCGGCGAGCGTCAACATGCCGGTTGCCTCGGCACCAAGTGACGCGGCCATCGCCTTGGCCGTCTCGAAGAAGACCACATAGGTCGGGGCGTTGTCGAGGCAACTACTCAGCATGCCGGTGGCCCAGAAGAACTTGGCCGGCGAGTCGATGCCGAGTTCGCCGCCCTTGGCGTTGAGGATTTCGATGGGCACCTGCATGCAAACGAAGATGCCGATGAACAAGCAGGCCACTTCCAGAATCGCGACGTAGTTGAAGTTGTTTTCCTTGCGTAGCCCGCCCGGCGTCATCGCCAACGAGAGCAACACAAAGGCCATCTGGACCAGCTCGCGGCAGAACTGGAACGGCTCCCAACCGCCCTCGATGCCCATGAACGGCTTGCCGGGCGAGAGCGTGCCCGTTGCGAAAACGACGCCGGCGAGAAAGAGGAAGTTGACCTTCCCATGAAGCGAGATCTTCCGGACGCGCGTCTCGTCGAGGCGCAGGTCGGCGAGTTTCTCTTTCTTGTAGGCGATCGTGTCCCACACCCAGTAGATCGCCAGCAGTAGCGCGACCGTGAACGTCCAGGGCTGCCAAAGCCCCAGCGTCCAGAGAAAGTCCACGCCCTTGAGATAGCCCAGAAACAGCGGCGGATCGCCGATCGGCAGCAACGTGCCACCGATATTGCTGACGACGAAGATGAAGAAAATCACCGTATGCTTGACGTGCTTCCGCTCCGAGTTCGTCTTGAGCAGCGGGCGGATCAGCAGCATCGACGCGCCGGTCGTCCCAATCAAACTCGCGAGCAACCCACCAGTGGCAAGAAACGCCACGTTCGTGATCGGATGCGCGGGAATGTCCCCCTTGATCCCGATCCCGCCCGAGATGACATACAAACTGAAGAGCAGCGAGATAAACGGGATGTACTCCATCAGCGAGTTGCCGAGCGTGGCCAATGTGGTGGCGACGCCGGGCCCGGCCGTCGTGTGCCCGTGTTCGGTATGAACGTCGAGACCGGCGCTCTCCAAAACGCCGCCGAGCCAATGGTCGTGGACAGCGGCACCGGAGTCGC
>CAYYPB010000367.1:0-3559 GCA_964473405.1 uncultured Planctomycetaceae bacterium | reverse complement strand
ACCGGCGAGAGGCCGGTGCCACAGAGACCGGATCAACAGAGCACGACGGCCGGCGGATTGCTGGCCCGACTCAAGGGCGATGCAAACAGTGGCGGCGGTTTCACGACATCCGCACCGCTCGATATGAAGGGCGTGACGCTGCTGAGGGACCAGGCCAAGCCCTGTGTACTGCCCGAGAACGGTCACAAGATCGAGGCATACCTGGGTCTGGACATCGGCTCGGTCGGCACGAAACTCGTCCTCGTGGATGTCAATGGCGACGTGATCCACTCGATCTTCACGCGGACCGAGGGCCGGCCGATCGAAGTGGTCTCCCGCAGCCTGCTCGAAATGGAGCGAGACATCGGTGCCAAGGTCGACGTCCGCGCTGTCGGCACGACCGGCAGCGGTCGCGAGCTCATCGGCGAACTCGTCGGTGCCGACAGCATCAACGACGAGATCACCGCCCACAAGACCGGTGCCACGTTCATCGGCGATCGGCTCCTGGGCCGCCGGCCCGATACGATCCTCGAGATCGGCGGGCAAGACAGCAAGTACATCAGCCTCGAACCCGAAGGCGGCGAGTCGACCGACACGGTCGTCGTCGATTTCACGATGAACGAGGCCTGCGCCGCCGGGACGGGCAGCTTCCTCGAGGAGCGAGCCGAGGAACTCGGCGTGGCGATCAAGGGCGAGTTCGCCGAATTGGCCCTGCAATCCAAGGCCCCGATCAAGCTGGGCGAGCGATGCACCGTCTTCATGGAACGCGACGTCAACACCTGCATGCAGCGCGGCGCCAAGCGGGAGGACGTCATCGCGGGGCTTGCCTACTCGATCGCCCACAACTACATCAACCGCGTCGTTCGCGGAAGGCACATCGGCGATTGCGTCTTCTTTCAGGGCGGCACGGCCTACAACGATGCCGTCGCTGCGGCATTCAGCAAAGTAACCGGCAAGCAGATCATCGTCCCACCGCACAATGCCGTGCTGGGCGCGATCGGTGCTGCGCTGTTGGCGATGGAGAAAGTCTCTTCGACCGGCATCGAGACTAGGTTCCGTGGATACCACGTCGACGAGGTCGACTACACCCTGCGGGAGTTCGCGTGCAACGGTTGCGCCAACACCTGTTCGGTCCAGCAGTTCGCCGTCGAGGGCGAGAAGACCTTCTGGGGCGACAAGTGCTCCGACCGATTCCGCAAGCGCGCCAAGACCGATCGCAAGCCGATCATCCCCGATCTCGTCGCGCTGCGCCACGAATTGCTCCACGCCGGCGATTGCGGCGATCCGCCCGACGCGACCGTGCGCATCGGCATCCCCATGGCGATGTACACGATCGAGTACCTGCCGATGTGGCGGCGTTTCTTCCGCGATTGCGGGTTTGCGGTCGTCATGTCACCGGAAACCAATCACAAGATCGTGCTGGCCGGCCTCGATGCCGTCGTCGCCGAGCCGTGTTTCCCGGTCATCGTCGCCCACGGGCATGTCGCCCACCTCGTCGATCAAGGCGTCGATCACATCTGGCTCCCGAACCTGATGTCGGGGGAGACCAAGTTCCTCGACAACGAGAGCCACGTCTGCCCCTGGGGTCAGACGCTGCCGTTCGTCATCCGCCAAGCGCCGCCGTTCAAGGATTGGATCGGGCGGATCCTCTGCCCAACGCTCAAACCGCGAGCGGGCATCGAGGACATTCGCCAGCCGCTCGTCGAAACGGCGATCGGACTGGGTGTTTCGAAGCGCGTGGCCAACGCGGCCTTCGACGCTGCGGCCGACGAGCAGCAGACGTTCCGCGATACCTATGTCGCCGCGGGCCGGGAAGCCCTGGACACGCTCGACGCCGCCGGCGAGAGCGGCATGGTCCTTGTCGGCCGCCCCTACAACATCCACGACGCGGGCGTGTCGCTCTCGGTCGCACGGAAACTTCGCGATACATACGGCGTCAACATTCTGCCGATCGACGCGCTGCCCGTCGCGGACGTGGACATTCGCGATGTCAACGACAATATGTTCTGGGCCTACGGGCAGAAGATCCTCGCGGCCGCGCGGATCGCGGCCCAGCATGCCGACCTGCATCTGATCTATGTGACGAACTTCAAGTGCGGCCCCGATTCGTTCATCAAGAGTTTCATTCGCCCGGCCTCTGGAAAGCCGTTCCTGTCGTTACAGTTCGATGGCCACGCGAACGATGCCGGGATGATGACACGGTGCGAGGCCTATCTGGATAGCAAGGGAATCCTACGATGGTGGAAGCAACCCAAACGCCTGCAAGAGAAAGAGGCCTCGCCGGCCGAACCGTCTATGTCCCGCAAATGTCGAGCGCCGGCGCCCGTCTGATGGCGGCGGCCTTCCGGTCGGTCGGCATCGACGCCACCGTGACGCCGGACTCGACCAGCGAAACCCTCGAACTCGGTGGCCTCCACACATCGGGCGAGGAGTGCCTGCCCCACAAGATCACCGTGGGCGACTTTCTTCGCGTCTGCAAGCAGCCGGGCTTCGACCCTTCTCGGGCGGCGTTCCTCATGCCGACCGCCCACGGCCCGTGTCGCTTCGGCCAGTATGGCCCGTACCTTCGCATGACATTGGACGAACTCGGCTACGGTGATGTCATGATCGTGGCGCCGACCAGCGGCGATGGTTACGACGGGTTCGGTTCGCAGGCAGCCGATCTCATGAAGACCGGTTGGTTGGCGATGGTTCTCGGCGATCTGGCCGTCAAGTTCCTGCTCAAGACGCGGCCGTACGAGAAGATCGCCGGTGACGCCGAGGAACTCTGCCAGGACACGCTGGCGACATTCGAGAACATCCTCGAGTTGCAGGATATCACGATGAAGAACCGCATCGCCAAGCTCGTCGACGCTGTCGGGCGGATGCGCGATCAGTTCCGCGGCCTGCCCGCTCGCTACGAGAGAGGCCGGCCGCTCATCGGCGTCGTCGGGGAGATATTCTGCCGGCTCAACACGTTCAGCAACGATGACGTACTCAAGCGGATCGAACGTTGCGGTGGCGAGTGTTGGCTGTCGGACATCGCTGAGTGGGTCTGGTATACCAACTGGGGCCAAGCGGCCGATCTCAGAGAAAACGGCGGCACGCTCAGCGCCGACTGGCTCAAGCTCAAGGTCAAAACGCACCTCCAGCACAAGATGGAAAAGGCCATGCTCGAACCCGCCAGTGAGGATCTCGTCGGCTACGAAGACCCGCACGACATCCGCGAGGTGCTCAATGCGTCGCAGCCCTATCTGCCGCCCGAAGGCTGCGTCGGCGAGATGGTCCTCAGCGTCGGCAAGTCGATCTATCTGCACGGAAAGGGGGCTGACGGCATTCTCGACGTGAGCCCGTTCACATGCATGAACGGCGTCATCTGTGAGGCGGTCTATCCGTCGCTCAGTGCCGATCACGACCATCTGCCGATCCGTTCGGTCTACATGGACGGCAACAACACGGACATCGACTCCGACCTGGAGATCTTCCTCGACCTCGCCGGAGCCTACCAGCGTCGCAAGCGAATCGTCCGGCGCTATCCGGCCTACTTCGACGCCTGATCAGAGCCGCGACCGTAAGGGAGCGTTCAGCCCAGCGACGATCA
>CAYYPB010000366.1:0-3578 GCA_964473405.1 uncultured Planctomycetaceae bacterium | reverse complement strand
CGTCTCGCCGGTGGTCGACGAGACTGTGGCACCGGCGTCTCGCCGGTGGTCGACGGGGGTGGGCCGTTCGTCGAACGTCTTCGTGGGGGCAGGCGAATGCCGAACCGAAAGCCGAAAATCGAAACGGGAGAGCTACCGCCGACTTTCGCCGCGCAGGGGCGACGGTAAGCAGTCCCGGCGCGCCGGGAAGCGGAACCCGTGGGGCGGAAAGAGAAACAGACATTTTGCCCCGGCGGGGCGGCGGAAGATTGCGCGGGCCAACGTATCGTGATCGCACCGATCAGAGGTTCTTTCCACACTCGGGGCATCTATCTTTCGCCCCTGTCAAGTTGTAGCCACACTCGTAACAAGGGGCATCACGATCAGTGCAGCGGCGGTAGCAAATGATTAGAACGATCGCCAGGATGAAGCCTGCCGCAGCGCAGACAACCGCCGCATCCATCAGCCTGTGGGCTGTCACCGGGCCGCGTGCCCAGGGGGGCATGGCCTCCTGCACCGAGTCCAAGTCAACGGCATTGGCGAAGATGAGAAGTGCGGAAGCCAGCCCTTAGATCAGAAAGATCACGACTAACGTCGGATGGAAACGGCGCTGCGCCTCTGTTCTTGTGTACATCCGCGCGCCCTCTCCTGCGGGCTGACGTGAGCTCACAGCGGAAGTTTCGCTCCAAGTATGTGAGACTCCCCGACCATTCGGCGCACTCTTGCAGACGGGACGCGGCCTGTCAAGAGCATTCCATGCGACCGGCGTCTACCGCCTCGGCGGACCGGCGGAGGGTTGCTTCGCCCGTTTGCTTGCGCTCGGGGCTCGGACTTTCCCTTGGCACCGGCACGGGTAGCTTGGGGGTCGGCCGGCCCTGTCAGGGCGGGTCCATACCGGGCGGGGGATACCACATGTTCCGCTGCACCCTACCCGTGGCTACTGTCCGCGACCCTCTCGGGGCCGTTTGTTGCCGAGTGCCATGCGCGATGTGTCCGCCGGCCCTCTCTGTGTGCGCAGAGGTGCGCCGCCGGCATCGCGTCGCCCGGCGCAGGATTCGTTAGTCGATCAGACCTCGACGGCGGCAGCGGCATCACGCCCGTGCTGACCGGCCTGAACACGCCGCGGGATGTTGCGGTCTATACGGTTGGCGGGCCGTGAGGCGGGCACTCGCTCAGCCGAAGAGCTTCTCGCGGGCTGCGTCCGCGATCGCCATGACTGCGGTATGCTTCACTCTTCTCTCCACGGTGATGGCGTAGAACCGTTCCTTCACGGACCCCACGCGGCCGACAACCCGCACGCCGTATTGCCGACGAATCTCCTTCTCGATGACGTCGGGCGCGGCAAACAGGCCGGCACCGGCTTGGCCGAACACTTTGAGCAAGGCACTGTCGTCAAACTCTCCGACGACGGCCGGGCGAATGTCCTCGGCGTCGAACCAGTGCTCGAGTTCGCGACGCAGGGCCGTCGTGCTCGTCGGCAAGAGGAACGGGGCCCCATCGAGCGAGGCCGGAAAACGTCGACGATACGAACCGGCCAACTCCTTTGTGCCGAAGATCGAGACGCCGCACTCGCCCAGCAGGTGATTGTACGCGCGCACCTGGACGTCAGGGCCGATGGGGCTCTCAGACAGGACGAGGTCCAATTCGTGGATCGCCAACTTGGCCAATAGCTCCGCCTGTGTACTTTCGTGGCAGACCAGCCGTATCTGCTCCGGCAGCTTCAGAGCCGGTTCGAGAAGCTGATGAGCGACGAACTTCGGTAACACGTCGGCAACCCCCACGTTGAATCGCACCGGGCTACCCGTCGGCCGGCCTTTCAGTGTGTCGGTCAACTCTCGGCCAAGCGAGAAGATCTCGTCCGCGTATTGGTAGACCACGCGCCCGGTCTCGGTCAGGACGAGATACCTTCCGCTGCGCCGAAACAGCTTCTCGCCGAGTGAGTTCTCCAATGCCCTGATCTGGGCCGAGATGGTCGGTTGTGCGAGCATCAACTCCTTGCAAGCGGCCGCGATGGTTCCTTCCTTCGCAACGACCCAGAAGTACAGCAGGTGGTGATAGTTGAGCCATTCCATGCCGAGACAATACATAGAATACATCTATCTGTCCATGTGTCAGAATCTATTATCCGATGCTCTGACGGCGGTGTATGAATAAGTAGTGACCCATGCGTACTCAACGAGGGAGGCAACCATGCAGATTCAGATCGTCGCCAAACGCTTGGAACTGACGGATTCCCAACGAGAAATCGTCGATCGCCGCCTCCGGTTCGCACTCGGCCGCTTCGTCTCGCGAATCCGCCGTGTGGAGGTTCTCCTGGCCGATGTGAACGGACCGCGAGGCGGCATCGACACCACGTGCCAGATCGTGGTCAGGATCGTACCGAGAGGCGAAGTTCGCGCGGAGGTCACGGACATTGGCGTGGGCGTGGCTGTGAGCCGGGCGGCCCAGCGAATCTCCCGAGGCATCTCGACCGAATTGCAGCGTCGGCGAGCCCCTCGAAGAGTGAGACCGGCACGCTACGCGGACGGAGCCGAAGATCGAGCCGCACAAGGATGACGCCCCGTGCCCGTCGAGCGCGCAATACATGAGAAGACGTTTTCAATTTGGCCCTTTGTTATTCCCCGCACGCACCGTCTACGACGCGGGGCCAAGACACTCGAGGAGGTAACAACCATGAAATCGAACGCCGAACATGGCAACGAAGTGCCGGCCGGGGAGGTTCACAGCGGCGTGGTGCTGCTGGGCCGGCTCATGTGGATGGTCCTGGGGCCGATGCTCATGCTCATGATCACCTATTCCACCGTGACCGGCACAGGCTGGTTTGCTCTGCGGGATGCAGTGTTCTCCATCGTGGTGGCCCTGATGGTTGCCGGTCGATGGGTGGAGCAGCAATCCGGTGCGGCCATGACGGCAACCGGCGAACCTGCCGGCGCCGGACACTTCAATCGCTATGTCCGAGTCCTGCTGCCGCTGGCCATGGGCGTCTGGATAACGGCGAAGGTGTTGGGGAACCACATTCTGGCATGAGCTTGGCAGACGCCGAAGGCCCGGAGAAACGTCGGCGCGACCCCGTCGCTCGCGATATGCGTCACGCGCTCATCAGGCCCGTCGAAGGACCAGCGGGAGGCAAGACGATGTCTCGGATGAAACAACCCAAGAACGTGTCTCGCAAGGCGGTAGCCCGGCGGATGATGCAACCATCCAATGACGCGGACTACGGCGTTTGCACCGATTGCAGCGGGAAGATCTCGGCGAGGCGTCTGCGTGCCAAGCCAGAGGCCACAACATGCGTCCACTGTCAAACCGAGCGAGAGCGCCGGTGGGTCGCCGATCCCTCGACGGGTTGGCGCTCTGACCGGAACCCCGACTAGCTGGTATTGCTTTCGGCGCGACGCTCTTGGGGGGGGCGTCGGCCTTGGGGGGCTATCGGCGGACGTTCACCCGCTCGCAATCTCCGATGTTGTCGATCTTTCTCGCGGGGGGCATCGTCCGCCGCCGGGTCACGCTTTCCCATCCGGAAAGCATCGATAGTTCTCTCAGCGTGACCCGGGGCGGCCGGTCGCGGAGTCGGGCCATGGCCCTCGACCGCGATTGCTAAC
>CAYYPB010000365.1:0-3585 GCA_964473405.1 uncultured Planctomycetaceae bacterium | reverse complement strand
TCCTCGACACACGCGAGGGCGCCGCCGCGCCGCGCGAAAACCCCCGGCGCGCGTGCTTTTGCGGGTGTGTGTCTTCCCCCCCTCCCCGTGGGAGCCGATAGCCACGAGCCTCGAACTTCAGGCACTCAGGGCCGGGCTCGGAGCGAGTATCTATCTCGGCGAATACGGCCAAGCCGAGCAGGAGTTGATCGACCCCACCTCGGGGCTGGGCACGTTCGAACCCGACGCCCTGCTGGCGGCAGTTCGCCTGCAGGATGTCTGTCCTGCGATCTACGAAAACACATCGGCGCTGAGCCCTGACGACGCACAGAATCTGCTGAACGACTGGTTCAAGCGACTCACGTCGGCCATCGAGGCGTTTCGCTCGCGATCTGAGGCATACATCCTCGTCCAGAACTACGACGTTCCTACCCACGCTCCACTGGGTATCGCCGAAACTGACGCCGCCTTCTCGCAAACCGCGATCGTCCGCGAGGCCAACGCCCGCCTAGCGACTTTGGTCCAGAGCATCCCGAACGCTCATGTCATGGACTACGACGCCCTCGTCGCACGGCACGGCCGCACGCGTTGGAGCGACCCTCGCACGGCGTTCTTCGCTCGCATTCCCGTCGCGCCGGAGAACTACTGGAAGCTGGCGGGCTTCTACGTTCGTCACCTTCGCCCGCTCTTCGGGCTCTCCAAGAAGGTCCTCGCGCTCGATGCCGACAACACCCTGTGGGGCGGAATCGTCGGCGACACAGGCATCGACGGCATCGCCCTCGGGCACGATTTCCCTGGCAACGCATTCACAGCACTCCAGAGGCGCGTCCTGGACCTCTACCATCGTGGCGTCGTACTCGTCATCGTCAGCAAGAACGAGCCGGGAGCCGTCGAGGCCGTTCTCGACAAGCACCCGGACATGGTCCTGCGGGCCGAGCACATTGCGGCCATGCAGGTCAACTGGCAGCCCAAGCCGGAGAACTTGCGCCGCATTGCAGCCGACTTGAACCTGGGGCTCGACAGTTTCGTCTT
Source organism: uncultured Planctomycetaceae bacterium (assembly GCA_964473405.1). Taxonomy (GTDB): domain Bacteria; phylum Planctomycetota; class Phycisphaerae; order UBA1845; family UTPLA1; genus CAYYPB01. The sequence continues at coordinate 2,574 of CAYYPB010000365.1, read as the reverse complement.
CATCGACGACAGCCCGGTCGAATGCGACTTGATGCGCAGCGTGCTGCCGGAAGTGATGACCGTTCAACTCCCGAAGGATCCCGCAGAGTACCCCGGCGTCATCGAGCGGCTCGACTGCTTCGACCAATGGGTGATCTCAGAAGAAGACCGCAAACGTGGCTCGATGTACAAGGCCGAGGTCAGTCGAAAGTCGCTCCGCAGTGAGGCGATCGACATGCCGACTTTCTACCGCAGCCTCGACATGTTGGCGACCGTCCACCTCGATGAGCCGGCCCATGTCGCCCGGGCCTCGCAAATGAGCAATCGGACCAATCAGTTCAACATGCACACGGTCCGATGCAGCGAGGACGACATCCGCCGATTCGTCGAGGCCGATGATCGTCACCTCGCGACGTTGGCATTGAACGACAAGTTCGGCGACAACGGCATCGTCGGCCTCGCCGCCGTCGTGCGCGGCCGGGACGAGTGGGTGCTGGACATGCTGCTCATGAGTTGCCGCGTACTCGGCCGAACCGTGGAGCAGACCTTCAGTCGTTGGCTGGCCCAACAGGCCGCGAACGCGGGGGCGCAGCGTCTCGTGGGCCTGTTCGAGCCGACCGCGAAGAACAAACCGTTCGCCGGGTTCTTTGGCGATTGCGGATTCGTACGCGAACAGTCGCAGGGCGACGTCCAGCGATGGATATGGAACCTCGACAAGGCCGACACGACGCAGCCCGACTGGATCGACGTGCGTACGGCCGATCGTGCAACACCGTAGGAAGGAAACCGTATGGACAACGGGCAAAGATTCCGCGCTATCGTCGCCGCGATCCTCCAAGTCGAGGAGGAGGACGTCACCGACAAGCTATCTCCCGACAAGGTGGATACTTGGGACTCGCTGAATCACATCAATCTTCTCGGCGCCCTGGAGCAAGAATTCGGCGCGACCTTCGAGGCGGAGAATCTGGAGAAATCCAAGTCGATTCCCGCCCTCAAGGAACTGCTCGCCCAGCATGGCGTGACGATCTAGCGAGCCTTCACGCCTCGTCTCGCGGGCTGACGAGGTTCCAGTGTCTCTGTGGCACCGGCGTCTCGCCGGTGGAATCACAGGCGGGACGTCTTTGCCAAACGTCAGCGTGAACCGGCAGAACCAAGCATGACCATACACTAGCGTCCCGTTCTTTCGAGGAGTCCTTCGCTCCAACACCGACCAAACGACGCGCGTTGCACAAGTAGGCATCCATCACCATGCGAGATCGACGACAGACGCCCGATCAAGACACCGCAGCCTTCGAGCGGGGGCGAACGCGACTCGTCGCCGCGGCGATCCTCCTCACGATGCTGCTGTACGGATTCACCTGTGCGCCGGGCGTCTTGTGGCAAGATAGCGCGACGTTCCAGTACCGCGTTCACGAAACGCTGCTCCGTAGCAACCTGGGCCTCGCCCTGGCTCATCCACTGTACATCCTGCTAGCCAAGGCGTTCGCCCTGCTACCCTTGGGCGACGCCGCATTTCGCGTCAACCTGTTCTCCGGTCTCTGCGCTGCGGTCTGCGTGGGATTCGTGATGGACCTACTCTTGTCGCTAACACGCTCGCGCTTCGCGGCGATCTGCGGCACGCTTCTTCTTGCGGTCAGCCACACGTTCTGGCGACATGCCGTCATCGCCGAAGTCTACACGCTGTACGCCTTCGGCCTCGCCGCTGAGTTGTGGCTACTCGAACGGTTCCATCGCCGCGGACTGTCGGCCTGGTTCTTCGCCGCCATCCTCGTGAATGGCCTCAATGCGTCGAACCACCTGATGGCGCTGCTGCACTTGCCTGTCTATGCAGGCATCTTTCTCGCTTCGCTCAGGACCGGCCGTCTCAGGGCACGCTCGATACCGATTGCCTCCGGGGCATGGCTACTCGGGGCGATGCCTTATCTCGCGCTGATTCTCGGGGAGATCACCCGAGGGCAACCGATTGCCGAGACGCTTCATTCCGCCTTGTTCGGCCACGGCTTCTCCGACAACGTACTCAATGTCGACGTTGCCGCATGGCGAGGGTTCAAACGCACAGCCCAATACTTCTGCCTCAACTTCCCCACGCCGCTTCTGGTCGCCGCGCCCTGGGGCGCGTGGCTCGCCTGGAAGGACCGTCGGACGCGGTGGTTCGCCTGCGCCGGCGGCAGTCTGTTTGCCATCGCCTTCGTCTTCGCCTATCGGTACAACGTGCCCGACCAGTACGTTTTCTTCTTCCCCTGTTATGTGTTGACGCCGCTGTTTGTAGCCTTCGCCGCCGGCAAGCTCGCGCGTGCCTCACACGCCCGGCGCGTTCTCTGCGTCGCGATCTCGATCCTCCCTATCTTCGTATACGAAGCGGCGCCCTGGCTTTGCGACAAGTTCGGCGTTTCGATCGGCGTTCGGCGGACCATCCCGTATCGGGACTCGAACGCCTACTTCCTGCGTCCTCGCAAGAACGGCGAGACCGGCCCGAGACGATTCGCGAGAGAGGCGTTGGAATCGGCCTCCCCCGACGGGCTGCTCATCGCCGACAGCACGGTCACGGACCCCCCGGCGCAGGTGCGAGACATCGAAGGTGGCCCGCCGCGCGTC
>CAYYPB010000364.1:0-3587 GCA_964473405.1 uncultured Planctomycetaceae bacterium | reverse complement strand
ACCTGCTTGGCAAACGCGTCGACTACTCCGCCCGAAGCGTCATCGTCGTCGGCCCCGAGTTGAAGCTGCACCAGGTCGGCCTGCCCAAACGCATCGCCCTCGAGCTGTTCCAGCCGTTCATCATCCGACGACTCAAGGAGCTCGGCCTCGCCGACACGATCAAGTCGGCCAAGAAGATGCTCGAACGCCGCGACCAGGAAATCTGGGACATCCTTGAAGAGGTCATCCACCAGCATCCCGTCCTGCTGAACCGCGCCCCGACGCTGCACCGCATGGGTATCCAGGCGTTCGAGCCGGTCCTGGTCGAAGGCAACGCCATCAAGATCCATCCGTTGGTCTGCCGCGGGTTCAACGCCGACTTCGACGGCGATCAGATGGCCGTCCACCTCCCGCTCTCGATTGAAGCGCAGGCCGAGACGCATGTCTTGATGCTCGCGACGAACAACATCTTCAGCCCTGCCAGCGGTGCCCCGATCATGTCGCCGAGTCAGGACATCGTCATGGGCGTCTTCTATCTGACGTGCGATCACAACGAAGCGTCAGGAGAACAGAAAGTCGTCCGGGCGTTCTCGACGCCGCGCGAGGCAATGTTGGCCTACGAACTCGGCAAGTTGGGTGTCCACGAGAAGGTCTGCGTCCGCGTCCCGCGCGAACGCCTGGTCGAAGGCCCCAAGGAATTGCCCAAGGACATGCCCGCCAACAGGCTGCTCACGACGACCGTGGGTCGCCTAGTGTTCAACGACATCCTTCACGAGAAGATGCCCTTCTTCAACTACCCGTTGAGTTCCAAGGGCGCCGCCCGCGTAATCGCCGATTGCCACGAGGCCCTCGGACGTGCGGAGACGATCGACCTACTCGACCGCATCAAGGCACTGGGCTTCCGCCGCAGTACCCTGGCGGGGCTCTCGTTCGGCCTGACCGACATGCGTATCCCCGTTCGCAAGAAGGGGATCATCGATGAGGCCCAGAAGAAGGTCGACCGCATCATCAAGGCCTTCCAGCACGGTGCCATCACCGACATGGAACGATACAACGCCCTCATCGATATCTGGGTACACGTTCGCGAGGCCGTGACCGAGGCCATGATGGTCGAACTCAAGAGCGACTTCCGCGATGATGATATGCGGTACGCCCAGGCAGATGATGAGGGCTCCAAGCGCTATCTGAACCCGATCTACCTCATGTCGGATTCCGGGGCTCGTGGCAGTGTCGACCAGATTCGCCAGCTCGCCGGCATGCGAGCCCTGATGGCCAAGCCCTCAGGCGAGATCATCGAAACGCCCATCAAGGCCAACTTCCGCGAGGGGCTGAGCGTCCTGGAGTATTTCAGCTCCACACATGGTGCGCGAAAGGGCTTGGCCGATACGGCCCTCAAGACGGCCGACAGTGGCTACCTGACGCGAAAGCTCGCCGACGTCGCTCAGAACATCATCGTCGGTATGAACAACTGCAAAACCATCAAGGGCATCACCAAGGGCGTCCTCTATAAAGGTGAAGAGGTAGACATCTCGCTCTCCGAGTCGATCGTCGGTCGAGTCGCCCGCGATACGATCCGCCACATCGTCACGGACGAGATCATCGTCAAGGAAAACGAGATCATCACCCAGGAGATCGCTCGCAAGATCGAGAACCCGCCCGCCGAAGGCGGACTTGGCCTCGAGACGATCCGCGTCCGCAGCCCCCTGACCTGCGAAAGCCCGACGGGCGTTTGTGCCAGGTGCTACGGCATGGACCTCGCCACAGGCCGACTCGTCGAGCGAGGCATGGCGGTCGGCATCATCGCAGCCCAGTCGATCGGCGAGCCCGGTACGCAGTTGACGATGCGGACCTTCCACACCGGCGGTGTCGCCAGTCGCGCCGTCGTCGAGAGCGACATCAAGTGCATGAACGCCGGAACCATCAAGTTCCACAACCTCAACGCGGTCATGTTCACCGATCCCGAGGACGAGTCCGAGTATCTCGTCGTCCTGAAACGAAACGGTGAGTTGGCCGTCAACGACGAAAAGGGCCGCGAACTCGAGCGATACAAGATACCCTACGGTGCCCGAGTGCATGTCAAGGAAGGCGACACCGTCAAGCGGCGCGAAGTCCTCACGACCTGGGATCCGCACTTGACGCCCATCTTGGCCGAGGCCGGCGGTTTCATCCGCTTCCAGGACATCATCGAGGGCGAGACCGTCCGTCTCGATACCGAGGCGACATCCGGCGGCGACAAGTTCATCGTCGTCGAACACCGCGGTGACAAGAACCCGCAGGTCGTCATCGAAGACAAGGACGGCAAGATCCTCGAATACCACTACCTGCCGGCCAAGGCGCGAATCGAAGTCACCGAAGGCCAGAAGGTCAAGGCCGGCTGGCTGTTGGCTCGCCGACCCCGTGAACTCGCCGGAACGCAGGACATCACCGGTGGCCTACCCCGCGTGACCGAGTTGTTCGAGGCTCGCAAGCCGAAAGAACCGGCCGTCATGGCCGAGATTTCAGGCACGGTCGAGATCCGAAGCGACAAACGCCGCGGCAAGATGACGATCATCATCAAACCTGACAGCCAGGACCTCGAACCCCGCGATCACCATGTGCCGCAGGATAAGCACCTGCTCGTCCACGGTGGCGATCGCGTCGAGGCGGGCGATCCGTTGTGCGACGGGCCGCTCGTGCCGCACGACATTCTGGCGATCAAGGGCGAAGAGAACCTGCACACCTATCTCTTGCATGAGGTGCAGGCCGTCTATCGGTCCCAGAACGTGGGCATCAACGATAAGCACATCGAAGTCACCCTCAGCCAGATGCTTCGCAAGGTCAAGGTCGAGAACCCGGGCGACTCTGAGATGCTGCCCGGCGAGTTGCTGTCGCGAGCTCGCTTCCGCGCCGCGAACCAACGGCTCACCAAGAGCGTGAAGATCAGCGACCCAGGCGACTCGGACTACAAAGAGGGCCAGATCGTTCTCAAGGCCGACTTGAACGAGACCAACGACGCGCTGGATGACGACGGCAAGGCACCCGCCAGGGGACGCCGCCCCAAGCCTTCGACCGGCTCCACCTTACTCTTGGGCATCACCAAGGCCGCCCTTCAGAGCGAGTCGTTCATCTCCGCGGCGAGCTTCCAGGAGACCACCAAGGTCCTGACCGAGGCGGCCCTCGGCAGTGCCATCGATCCGTTGCAGGGCCTCAAGGAGAACGTGATCCTCGGGCACCTCATCCCGGCCGGCACGGCCTTCAAACCGTACATGGACATGGAGATCGACCACCTCGGCGAGCCGATTGCCCCGCCGCCCGTCGAGGTGCGGATGCCCTCCTTGCCAAGCGGAGGGCCCTCCGACACGCCGGCAGGGGATGCGAAGGCGGCAGAAGAGGGTGGAATGCCGTCTTCCGTGATCGCCGCCGCGGCCGCTGTCCTGGACAGCGGCGTCCCGCTCGGCCCGGCCAGGACGCCGATTCAGGACGTTCCCGGGCTCGCTGCCCCCGCAGCGGACGAGGGCGCGGCCTCACCGGAAGCCGCCGAAGAAACCCCATCCGCAGCCCCGGCTGCTGAAGCCGACGCAGGGCCCGCTTCCGGGCGAGAGACCGCGGGCAACTCAGAATGATTCGGC